>CAYQUC010000024.1:0-41375 GCA_964420605.1 uncultured Thioalkalispiraceae bacterium
GGTTCGGAGGCTCGCCATAAATTGGAGCTAGCAGATTCTAGTGCAGCAACATTAGCTCCTGCAAAATAAGTACGTGCTTCTAAAAAATATTCCTCTTCAGCTAATACTAATGAGGCAATTTCTTGTTGGCATTCTTGTATTCGAGCAGTTTGGATATAACCGTTATAGGCTGGTATTGCAATTCCCGCGATAATCGCCAAAATGGCGACTACAATCATGAGTTCAATTAATGTCATACCGTGAATATTTTTCGTTGTTGTCATATTAATACCAGTTTTAATTCATTAAAATTTAAATACTTAACTTAAATATAGGGTGATTCTGTGTATTTATCTGTTCTTTTGTTCACAAATATAACAAATATTACAATTTTTAACACGAAATAACTTTTATCAAATACCTACATGTAGCAATATTACATTTTGAAAGCAAATACTAGATTGCTGATATTGAATTATGTTTAAATGTACAAATAGTTAGTTCTACCATTCTATTTATTACAGCAGTTATTATGCCAAATTATGGTTAAATCAACGATTTTGGCAAACGTTTATCAAAATTTTATAACAATTACTAAAATCAGTAACTTATAAAATTATAATTTGTAAATTAATGGTATTATTTCATCTCTAACACATAAAAAATAGAATATTATGTTAGTTCGAGAGAACGATTTGAGTCCTTATATGTCAAATAGTGACTAAATACGTCATATTAACAATAAACTAATATGACTGAATAGTAGTGCTATTATCGATACTGGATTGGATGTTTTTTACTCAAAATATAAGGATGTTATTCATAATTTGAATATTATGAAATTAATTAATACTGTAATTATGCTTACTTTTATACAAACCATACGAATTTTAGGGTACAGATTAAATGTCTGGCCGAGAAGTTATTCATGAAAGTTGATATCGATTCCATTTCAAAGTTACGCGTCCCGTCAAACTGGCGTAATTTGCTGCTTGAATTGCCAAATCAACCTGGCTTTTCAAAAGTACCCATAATTTTAACGGGGTTAATGATTCTATTATTTACTTCGAGTTTGGCTGAATTCACTTGGTTGTTATTTAGCCCAGACTCAAATGCAACTAGCGCCAGATCACTACCGCAAATTAAACGCTCGAATTCGCGTAATTCAACACAAATTCGATTAGGTGATGTTGCTAAACTTAGTTTATTTGGTAAAGCGGCAGCTCAAAATAGTGTTGCGAGTACCAAAGATTTAATTGATGCGCCCGATACTAGCTTACGTTTAACCTTAAAAGGTTTATTGGCTGTAAGCAATGCGGCTCACGCGATAGCCATTATTGCCGATGATCGCGGTAAAGAAAAACATTATAGAACTGGTGCAATGTTGCCGGGCAATGCCAAGTTGCACACAATATATACTGATCGGGTTATATTATCTCGAGCTGGGCGCCTTGAAACCTTGCGTTTACCCAAAACAAAGTTATCGAAAGGATCGGTTGTACGTAAGACCGTTAGCTCTAGACCTAAAAAATCACGTCAAGTTCGAGCCGGCAGTAGTCTTAAGTCTATGCGTAATAACTTGATTAAAAACCCACAAGAAATTTGGAAAAATATTCGCATAGAACCAAAAATGTCTAAGTCAGGTGGAATTCAGGGTTACACTTTAAACCATAAAGACAAACAATTAATGCGTAGCCTGGGTATTCGTCGAACTGATATTATTACGTCAGTTAATGGAATGCCATTGAACGATCCGACCAGCTTGTATCAAATTATTGATATATTAAAAACCACACAACAGTTAAATCTGTCCATTATTCGAAATGGTGCAGAAGAAACATTAAACATTGATATGATGTAATACACTATGAAATTAAAAAAACAAATAATTAATCATTTTTATAGCTTAAAGACGAATAGTTTAAAGATGTTTTTAATCAATCAAAAAAATACTGATATTACTAATAATTTTAATAAAGGATTTATGGATTATATGTTCAATTTTAGCAAACGACTGTTACTGACATTCGTTATTTTTGTTGGTTTTTGTATAGCACCTGTTTTAGCAGATGAACAATTAACATTAAACTTTACCGATACCGATATTAATGCGGTTATTGGCGCTGTGTCAGAAATGACCGGACAAAATTTTATTGTTGATCCAAGGGTTAAAGGCAAGGTCACCATAATTTCAAATAAATCAATGAATGCGGATGACGTGTATCAAGTATTTTTATCTATTTTAAAGGTACATGGTTTTGCTGCAATACCAGGAAAGCATGTTACAAAGATTGTGCCTGAAGTTAATGCAAAACAAGATGCAGTGCCAACACTGACTAAAAGTCAAAAAAGTATGGGGGATGCGTTCGTTACACAGGTAGTTGAAGTTAAGCACGTTAATGCCGCACAACTTGTTCCCATTTTACGACCACTTGTTCCTCAGCGAGGACATTTAGCAGCTTATCCAACGTCTAATATACTAGTGATATCCGATAGTGCGGCCAACATTAACCGTCTTATGACCATTATTCATCGAATTGATCAAGCCACTAGCGATGAACTTGAAATTATAGAATTAAAATATGCGTCGGCCTCAGAAATCGTTCGGGTGATTAATCAGTTAACACGACAAAACTCAAAATCTGCAGGTGGCGGTGGAAAATTAAAAATTGTTGCCGATGATAGAACCAATAGCATTTTATTGGGCGGCGACAAATCACGTCGACTTAAGTTACGTTCAATCATTGCTCATTTAGATACCCAGGTTGATGTCGGTGGAACAACACACGTTATTTATTTGCACTATGCTAATGCCAAAGACCTAGTAAAGGTACTAACCAGTGTTGGTAAAAACATACGTAAGAAGGGTGGTAAAGGTGCAGTAAAAGGGGCAAGTCAGCGCAACAATAAAATTTCAATTCAAGCGGATGAATCGACCAATGCCTTAGTTATTCATGCGCCACCTGATGTATTTCGTACTTTGCGCTCTGTTATTCAAAAATTGGATATTCGTCGTGCTCAAATTTTAATTGAAGGTGTAGTTGCTGAAGTCTCGGTTAGTACGGCGCTAGAATTAGGCGTGTTATGGGGGGCGGGTAAAACAAATTCTAATGGCCAGATTGATGGTGGTCCTGTTGGATTTGTCAATTTCGGTTTAGCGCCGGGTGGCGGCATTGGAGGGTTATTATCAACACCGCCAGTCATTGGTAGTGGACTCAGTGTATTAGTCGGTGATTTAAGTGGCGCAACTAAAATTGGAGCGCTTATACGAACACTGGCATCCGACTCTACAACCAATATTATCTCAACACCGTCTATCTTAACGATGGATAATGAAGAAGCCGAAATTGTCGTTGGTCAAAATGTGCCATTTACGACCGGTAGTTTTTCCAGTACGGGTACTGGTGGTGGTTCAAATCCTGGTAATCCATTTCAAACTATTAAGCGTCAAGACGTAGGTTTAACATTACGAATAACACCTCAAGTCAATGAAGGCGATGCAATTAAATTGGATGTAGAGCAAGAGCTAACCGCATTGCAGGGTAGTGCGATTGGTACTCAGCCTATTACCACCAAGCGATCAATTAAAACCAGTATCATGGTCGAAGATGGCCAGATGATTGCATTAGGTGGCTTGATTAGAGAGCAGTTAACCGAAAAAGAAGAAAAAGTGCCATTGCTGGGTGACATACCATTATTAGGGTGGTTATTTAAATACCAAACAACATCAAAAGAAAAAGGGAATTTTATGTTGTTTCTAAACCCTAAAATCTTAAAAGATTCTGCGATGCAAACTACGGTTACAGAGGGTAAATACAACTATATTCGTGCAGAACAGCTTGATATACGTGAACGTGGTGTTAATTTAATGTCGAATGAAGATTCGCCACTTATTCCAGAATTTAAAGAGTTTTTAAAATTACCAGAACCTTATAAAGAAGATGGCGAGTCAGATAGTACTAATGGTGTTTCTGAGTATGAATCCGATGAGAATACTGAGGATGCTACTAGCAGTGCACCACCACCTGCGCTAGATGATGTGTCATTAGATGCTCGAGATAAATTATTATTCCAACAAGAATTAATCTCTCGTGAAAATAAACAGTCGATATTAAATGGAGATGTATTTTGAGTGCTGATTTGAATCAGCCAGGTTACTCAGAATCGGAGTCTGGAATATTACCCGATATTGACTCTGAAATATCAATTGAGCCTGATGCTAACCAGAAAAAAGAAACTCAAGAACATAATCGCCTAGAATCTAAAAATGATTCTTTTGGATTATCTTATAATTTTGCAAAACGGCATGGCGTAATTGTCAGAGATATTTTTGATGATGTCTTCCATATTCAGCACCGCCCGCATATTTCCACTAATACGATAATCGAATTACGGCGTTATTTACCGGGTACATTAGAACTGCATCAAGTTACCTTAGATGAGTTTGATCTATTGCTTCAGGGGAAATACGAGTCTCAATCAAATGATGCTATGGATATGATTGAGGGCTTGGGTGACGAATTTGATTTGGACAGCATTGCAGAAGAATTAGCCGAGCCAGAGGATTTATTGGAGTCGCAAGATGATGCACCAATAATTCGGTTAATTAATGCGTTGTTAACGCAAGCAATAAAAGAAGATGCATCCGATATTCATATTGAACCGTTTGAGACACGAATGATCGTAAGAATGCGTGTTGATGGCGTTTTACGTGAAGTATTGCAACCGCAACGCGCGCTAGCACCATTAATAACATCTCGAATTAAAATTATGGCAAAACTGGATATTGCCGAAAAACGTTTACCGCAAGATGGACGAATATCATTACGGATTGCGGGGCGCTC
This sequence comes from uncultured Thioalkalispiraceae bacterium, assembly GCA_964420605.1. Taxonomy (GTDB): domain Bacteria; phylum Pseudomonadota; class Gammaproteobacteria; order UBA6429; family Thiohalophilaceae; genus CAYQUC01. Next base: position 4,824 of record CAYQUC010000024.1, read on the forward strand.
GGTTGACGTTCGGGTATCAACGTTACCATCAGGTCATGGTGAGCGAATAGTGATGCGCTTGTTGGATAAACAGGCAGGTCGTTTGGATTTATTTCAACTTGGTATGTCGATGGAAAACCAAGTTACGATGGATCGCCTGATCCACAAACCACATGGCATTGTACTCGTAACCGGTCCAACCGGTTCGGGTAAGACCACTACCCTATATGCGGGGATGCAACGTTTAAATGATAGCAAATTTAATATTATGACGGTTGAAGATCCTATTGAATACTACATCGATGGCATTGGTCAAACTCAGGTTAATACTAAAGTGGATATGAGTTTTGCGCGTGGTTTGCGTGCCATTTTACGACAAGATCCAGACGTAGTGATGGTTGGTGAAATTCGCGATTTGGAAACGGCTGAAATTGCAGTACAGGCAAGTTTAACAGGGCATTTGGTATTTTCGACATTACACACCAATACCGCAGTTGGTGCAGTAACGCGATTGCGTGATATGGGGGTTGAACCATTTCTTTTATCATCAAGTTTGATAGGCGTGTTAGCTCAGAGATTGGTAAGGAAATTGTGCTCACATTGTAAAGCGCCGAGAACGCCAGATGTTGCAGAATTTGCGGTATTAGGTCAAGAACCCGGTGAAGGAATTGAAATTTACGAACCGGTGGGATGTGATGAATGTAATCAATCGGGTTACCGCGGTCGTACCGGTATTTACGAGTTGGTAGAGATTGATGACACTTTTAGGACAATGATCCATGATGGTAGTGGTGAACACGAATTAGAGAGCCATGCACGAACAAAATCTGAAAGTATTCGTAGTGATGGTGTCAGACGTATACTCGCAGGAGAAACCACACTCGAAGAAGTTCTGCGTGTTACGCGTGAGGATTAGACATGGCAGCTTATGAATATGCCGCATACGATAAAAACGGTAAACAGAAAAAAGGTGTTTTGGAAGGTGATTCAGCCCGACAAATTCGCCAAAAATTACGTGACTTAAATCTGTATCCATTATCGGTTGAAGCAGTTAATGATAAAGAGTCTGCGAGCTCTAGTTCTGATAAGAGTTTTACCATTAAGCGCGGTGTTGGTGCTTCGGATATGTCACTGCTTACTCGGCAATTGGCAACGTTAACGCGTTGCGGTTTACCGCTTGATGAAGCAACTGCGACCGTAGCACGACAGTCAGAGAAACCACGACTAAAAAGTTTGTTATTAGGAGTTCGTAGCAAAATTATGGAAGGCCATACGCTAGCAGATAGCTTGGGTAGCTATCCACATGTATTTTCGGATTTATACCGAGCTACTGTGGCAGCCGGTGAATCTTCCGGGCATTTGGATTCGGTGTTAGAACGACTGGCGGATTATACAGAATCAAAACACCAACTCACACAGCGGATTAAATTAGCAATGTTTTATCCTGCTATTTTAACATTGATGGCCGTTACAATTGTTGTGGGCTTATTGACCTATGTGGTACCGCAAATTGTGGGGGTGTTTGATAATTCGGGCCAGGAGTTACCGGCTCTCACTCAAGCATTAATTGGCGCAAGTGATTTTATTAGAGACAATTTTTTAATTCTGCTCGGATTGTTAGCTGCAGCCATCATGGGTTTTATTTCGATGAATAAAAATCCAGTGACGCGTGAAAAAATACATTTGTTGCAATTAAAATTACCGATAATTTCAAAATTGGTTAGAGGTGTCAATACTGCTCGATTCACTAGAACTTTAAGTATTTTAGTGGCGAGTAGCGTGTCATTATTAGAAGCTATGCGCATTGCATCACATGTACTCAGTAATATTCCAATGCAAGCGGCTGTGGCAGAGGCAACTGAAAAAGTAAAAGAAGGAGCCAGTCTAGCGAAGTCGCTAGAACAAAGTGGTTACTTTCCGCCAATGATGTCAAATTTAATCGCCAGTGGTGAGGTCAGTGGTAATCTTGAAGAAATGCTTGAGCGTGCGGCCGTCAATCAGGAAAAAGAGTTAGAAGGTTTAATTTCAACCATCATGGGCATGTTAGAACCCATGCTTATCTTAATTATGGGTGGGGTGGTGTTACTCATTGTTATGGCTATCTTGTTACCAATTTTCGACATGAATAGTTTAGTTGGCTAATGAGTTATAAATAATAAATAAAAATATATTTAGGTTTAAATGACGCAAATTTAAAAATCGAACGGAATGAAAATCAGGGTAAATAAAATGAATACAAAATATAAATTGAAAGTAAGACAAAGCCAAAGTGGTTTTACCTTAATAGAAGTAATGGTTGTGGTCGTTATTCTCGCTATTTTGGCTGCCGCGATTGTGCCAAAAATTATGGATAAACCGGATGCTGCTCGAATTGCAACAGCAAAGACTGACATTAGGGCGCTTGAGAATGCATCGAGTATGTATAAGCTTGATAATTACAATTATCCAAGCACCGATCAAGGTTTAGAAGCATTAGTCACTAAACCATCTGGCGCACCAGAAGCGAAGCATTACAGCAAAGGTGGTTATGTTAAAAAAGTTAAGAAAGATCCTTGGTCACAACCGTACCAATACCTAAGTCCTGGTGTGCACGGCGATATCGATATTTATTCATTAGGACCTGATCAACAGCCTAGTGATGATGATATTGGTAACTGGAATATAGAATAGTTTTAAACCGTCATGCGCACACTAGTTAAAAATAAGGGCTTCACACTTATTGAAGTGATGGTTGTGGTAGCGCTTATTGGTATTATTATGGGCTCGGTTGTTCTGTCTACCGGAGACGGCGGACAGCTGGATCGACTCGAGATTGAAACTAAGCGCATGTCGGCATTAATTAAGTTATTGAGTGAAGAGGCAATTTTAAAAAACAAAGAGTTTGCCGTTGCAGTTGCTGAAACCGAGTATGACTTTCAAGTGTTAGATAGAAAAGGTAAATGGCGGCCATTAGCAGGGGATGCAATATTTCATAAACGAAAAATGATTAATAATTCGAAGATTGAAATGACCCTGGAAAGTTTTGACATTGATTTTGCAGCCCAAAAAAAAGACGAAGACATTAAAATTTTTTTATTATCGAGTGGCGAAATGTCACCATTTGAAATAAAACTCATTGATAATTTGAGTGAAATGTACTTTACAATTACCGGTTCGATTGTAGGTACTTTGAAGATTGAAGGGCCATTTGAGGCGAATTAATATCGTTACTAGCAGTCATTAGTGAGAATATTTATTATGAAAAATATTAAGAATAATAAATTGATAACTGGATTTACTTTGTTAGAAGTATTAGTTGCGCTCGCTGTATTGTCTATTGCAATGATTCCTTTAGTTAAAACACCCGTAGCCATTGCAAGTAATCAAAGTTATTTAAAATCGAAAACTTTTGCTGAATATGTTGCATTAAATAAAATAGCTGAATTACATTTAGCCCGAAATTTTCCCGCATTAGGTTCTAAAAAAGGAACCGAACTGATGGCGGGTAGAGAATGGTTTTGGAAAACAAAAATTGTTAAAGCAAACTCATTATTTAAAAATATCAGACGTATAGAAGTGTCGGTTTATGATTCAGAAGACAATGACGCAAATGAAATCATCAAAGTCATTTCATTAGTTGGTAAACTGAAGTGAAACACAAAGCCGGGTTTACGTTATTAGAATTATTGGTTGCGATGGCAATTTTCGCCACTATTGCAGTGATTTCATATAGTGGACTTACGTCTATGTTAAAGACCAGTAAGGCAGTAGAGATAGATGCGCTTCGATTAAAAGAAGTACAAACGGCGATTTTATTTATACAACGTGACCTATTACAGAGTGTCAATCGACCCATTCGAGAAGAGTACGGCTCGACTCTGGAGGCGCTACGATCGAGTGAGCAAGGAAATGTACGTTTGGAGTTCACTCGTGGTGGTCGTCGAAACCCAGCTGGATTTTTACGGAGTACCTTACAACGCGTTGGTTATGGCATTGATGATGATGAAAACCTGGTGCGTTATATTTGGCCAGTCTTGGATCGTTCGCAGGATTCGCGCGCTATGAAACACGAGTTATTGTCAAAAGTTGAAAACCTGCAATTTCGGTTTTTAAATGCCAGTAATTCCTGGGCTGAAAGTTGGCCACCGTTGACAACTGGTAGTAAAGTCGTAGGCTTACCTCGAGCGGTTGAGATAAGCTTTGACCTCAATGATTGGGGTCGAATTAAACGATTAATTGTACTGCCTAATGGTTAATATTAAACGTCAGCGCGGTGTTGCATTATTAACTGTAATACTAATAGTAACATTAATTTCTATTACAGCGATCTCGATGCGTGCGCATCAAGAGATAGACATACGACGTACGGTTAATGAGTTGAATCATGCACAAGCAGTAATGTATCTACGCGGTGCAGAATACTTATCGATAACAGTTTTAAAAGAAGATGCTAAAAAAAGTAAAATTGACACACTTGATGAAGATTGGGCAACCATATTACCGCCATTTCCAGTTGACGGTGGAACAATCGGAGGAGTGTTAGAAGATTTATCCGGTAAGTTTAATATTAATAATTTAGTTGATAATAAAGGTAAAAAGAGCGGGATAGATTATAAGCGGTTTAAGAATTTATTAATAAATCTTAAATTGGATGTTGAAATTGCCGATGCAGTAGTTGATTGGATTGATAAAAATGAGAACCCTGAACCGGGTGGTGCTGAAGATGGATTTTATCTTGGTAATGATAAGCAACCGTATCGAACTGCCAATCAATTAATTGCGAGCACATCGGAATTGTTACGAATAAAAGGTATCGATTTTAAAGTATTTAAGAAATTAAGGAATTACATAACGGCAATACCTGAACGAGTGGCTATAAACGTCAATACAGCCGACAAAGAAGTATTAAAAATGATCGGACCATTAGTGACGGATGCAGGTGCTGACGAGTTAATTAAAAACCGAGATAAGAGTGGCTATAAAAATATTGCTGATTTTTACAAACAAGCGGCGTTATCGGGTATAGATACTAAAGATAAAGTCGATCTGGGCGTGAAATCTGATTATTTTTTATTAACCTCGACTGCGGTAATTGGACAATTAGAAATTAGGATGCAAAGCATACTAAAAAGAAATAAAGACAAGAGCGTGACAATATTGGCACGCTCTCAAGGTGGATTATAAATGGCACGTTATTTATTTATACGAATTACTGAAACACAATTTACCTCGGCTGATATCGAAGGTGCAAAATGGGTTCTGATTGACAAAAATGATCCTCAGAATATAATTGAAAAAGGCACTTTATATGAACCACCTGCTTTAGGTCTTAGTGATAAAGTTATTGCGTGTATACCTGCATCAAAATTGATGTTAACTAAAGTATCATTGCCCAATAGCAATATTAATCGGTTACGCAAAATAGTCCCGTTTACTTTAGAAGAATTAATCTTAGATGATATTGAGGATGTTCATATTGCTATTGGACATGTTGAAAAAGATAAAGCCACTTCGGTTGCAGTTATTCAAAAATTACTTTTAAGCGAGAATCTATCTGCGCTTGAAACTCTTGGTTTAAATCCAACGGTCATATTACCAGATAGCTTATGCATACCTTTTGAGAGTGATACCTGGACTATCTTTATTGAAGATGATATAGCTTTAATACGAACCGATAGGGACTCAGGTTTTTCTTGTACACTCGATATTTTAAAATTAATGTTAACTCAATATTTAAACGAAGAACATGTTAATCAACCGAGTAGTATAAAATCGTATAATGTTCCTGTTGAAATTCAGCAAGAAATTATGAAAATTTCATTTGAGTCTGAAGTCGAATTTTCAACATTTGACGTATCAGGAAATACTGAAATGTTGTTTCTTGAACAATATTTAGAAAGTACTCCGAGCTTAAACTTATTACAAGGCAGCTATAGCCGCCGTCAAAAAATGGGACAGCAATTTAAACCCTGGATACCAACTGCTGGACTATTGGCTGCATGGTTAGTTATTGTATTGGTAATCGATATTGTGAATTACAGTAAATTATCAGCTAATATTACAGCGCTTAATAAACAGCAAGAAAAAATATTTAAAGCAACCTTTCCTGATGCTAGAAAAATTGTTAATCCACGAGCTCAAATGGAAGCACGGTTAAAACAGTTACGTAAAAAGGCAGGTAAGAATTCCAGTAGTGCGACTACAATGATTACCCTCGTTTCTAAAATATTAAAAAAATACAATATTGTCGGTATTAAAACACTTCGATATCGAGATAGCCGATTGGATGTGGATATACAATTAAAAAACTTGCAAGTACTGGATGAATTAAAAGAACAATTAACTAATAATGGGCAGTGGGAAGTTGAAGTATTATCTGCAACTTCACGCGATAAATTTGTTGAAAGTAGAATACAGATTAAAGGATAAAGTATATGAAAGCGTATTTTACAAGTTTAAATCCACGTGAACAACAAATGGTTTTAGTTTCAATTATAGTGTTATTGTTATTTTTGCCATACCAGTTTATTTATGCACCTTTTCAAAATAGCCTAAGTAATATGTCATCTAAAACTGATGCAGCAGTTCAAAATATTAACTGGATGAAATCAAAGTCTCTTGAAGTGCGTAAATTATCGGGTGCTAATTCAAGCCGTAGTTCTAAGCAATCATTACTGACTTTAGTTGAAACAACAACAAAGAAACATAAGTTAAATAAAAGTATTAGAAAGGTTCAACCTGTAGGCTCAACTAACGTTAAAGTGTGGTTGGATGAAGTTGCTTTTGACAATGTTATGCGATGGTTGGATAGTTTAGTTGTAACACACGGCTTATCGATACAAGATATTACTGTTGAAAAACAATCAGATGCGGGAATCGTTAACGCCAGAATTAATATGAGTATAGAATGAATAATCTACAAATGTTCTTCCAGTCAATCACTGAATTTTTTCAACGTAATTGGAAATTAGTTAGCATATCTTTTTTATTATATTGTTTTTTCTTGATTAGTAGTTTACCCGCTAATTTAGTAGTGGGTTGGATTATGCCGAAAGCTAACTCCGGGATTTCACTAAGTTCTGCCGAAGGTTCAATTTGGTCCGGTAAAATAGCGGCAATTGGTACTAAAGGCGTACAGTTAAATAATTTTGAGTGGGATTTAAATGTACTACCATTATTATATGGAAATATTAGTATTGATTTTACATTTGGTGACGAAGAAACTCGCGGAATAGGAGCTGTTGATGTCAGTCTTGGTGGTAATAAAATTGAGGTAACCGATCTTGAAGCACGTATGCCGATATCGTTTTTTGAACCGTTGATGGTAGGAGTTCCCGCAAAACTCGATGGACAATTATCGGCACATTTTGATTCGATTATCTATGCTCCCGGTGATGAAATAATGGCTAAGGGTAATTTAGTGTGGAATAGCGCTGCTATAACGGTACTGCAAACTGTGCAGTTGGGTGATTTGAAATTATCACTAACACCGCGTGATAAGGGCAGTCATGGCGTTTTTAAAGATGCCGGTGGTCCATTAATTCTTGATGGCACAGTTCAATTATCGAATAAAGGCCAGTATCAAGCGGCTCTAAAGGTGGGTACACGTTCAACTGCTGAGGCAGCACTGAAACAAAGTATGCCATTTTTAGGACGAGCAGGGTCTGATGGGAAAGTTCAAATTCGTCGAAGTGGTCGTTTACCATTGTAAGTTAGCGGTTAAAGGGCACTCTTAAAATTTGTGTAGTAATGGCTTAATCAATATTTAATTTTTTAAGTCGATACCGTAGTTGGCGGAATGAAATACCTAAAATTCTAGCGGCCGCAGTTTTATTGTATTTGGTTTTTTCTAAAGCTTTTAAAATTACTTCCCGTTCTTTATTTGATAATAATGGATTGAGTGATAGTTCATCTTCATTATTGTTATTTTCAGTATTTTTAGCTTTCGGATTGATACTTGCTCTACTACTGGTGAGACGTAAATCGTGTTCTGTAATTTGATTGTTTTCACACATTGTCATTGCTCGTTCTAAAATATTTTCAAGTTCTCGAACGTTTCCCGGAAAATTGTATTCTTGAAGTAGCGCAATTGCCTTTGGTTCAATCTGCGGAATTTCGGTTGACCAGTTCAATGCTATTTTGTTTAAAAAATGTTCGACTAATAGCGGGATATCTTCAACATGTTCTCTTAAACTCGGTACATCGATCTCAATTACATTTATTCTGTAAAATAAATCTTGCCGAAAACTGCCATTTTCAACCATAGCCAACAAATCTTTATGTGTCGCGCTTAATATTCTAACATCGATATTAATTTCATTTTCAGCACCAACACTTTTAATGGCTTTTTCTTGAATCGCTCGTAATAATTTAACTTGCATTGATATAGGAAGATCGGCAACTTCATCTAAAAACAACGTACCTTGATGTGCTGTTTGAAATAAGCCAAGTTTGTCACTGCTTGCACCTGTAAAACTACCCTTAATATGACCAAAAAATTCACTTTCCATTAATTCACTCGGAATAGCACCACAGTTTACAGGTACAAATGGTTTGTCACTTCTAGAACCTTGCTCATGGATCATTTTAGCGACCAGTTCCTTTCCTGTTCCGGATTCACCTTGAATAAATACTGGGGCTTGGCTACGCGCTAATTTCACAATAGTTTTTCGTGTGTCAGTAATGGCACTGGATTGACCGAGTAAATTATTTTCGGATTCAAGTATTTCAGATTTATCTTTTGTACCTAATTTTAATGCACTTGATACTAATGTTCGTAGGTCATTTAAATTGACTGGTTTTGACACAAAGTCAAATGCGCCTGCTTTTAAAGCCTCAATGGCTAGTTCCATGCTACCGTGAGCAGTTATCATTGCAACGGGCATTTTGTTGTGATTTTTTTGAATATACCGCACTAAATCGATACCATTACCATCGGGTAGTTTCATATCGGTTAGACAAAGGTCAAATGAATAATCAGTTAACATTTGTTTTCCTTGTTTAATATTTTCAGCCGAGTTTGACTCAATACCCATTCTTGATAATGTAATTTCTAATAGCTCTCTTATATCTGGCTCATCATCAATAATTAATACGTATGATTTATTTTGCATAATATATTCTATTTTTTTATATTAATTTATGTGTTTTCTTGGATCTTGGAATGTAATTCTAAAACAACTACCACCGGTAGGAACTGCAACATAGGTTAAGTGAGCTTGATTTGATTCTGCAAGTTCACGTGATAAATATAGTCCCAATCCAGTACCTTCTGTCGATGTAGTATAGAACGGCTCAAATATATGTTGTGCAACTTCAGGACTAATACCTTCGCCTTTGTCGATTATGTCTAAAAATGGTCGTCGAAAATCTTCGGTAATGCCGCCATATACAATCAAATCGAATTCATTATTATTTTTTTGTGTGTTATGTGAAATACCATTATCATATAAGTTTGTTAGTATTTGTCTTAATTGACTTTCATCAAAGCGTATTTTAATGTCATCAGGATCGAGATTTAAACTGAGTTTTTTTATATCAATATTTTTTAAATGAAAAAATTCGGTATTAAATTGTTCTAAAAATGATCTTAAAACTATTATTTCAGGCTTTGTACGATCACGTCGACTTAATTGCATTATATTTTCGATTATATCATTAACTCTATTTGAGTGAGTTGAAATTATGTTTGTTAACCTTTTGTCATTTTGATCTAAATTATTTGATTCTTCTAATAATTGCCCTGCATGACTTATGGCTCCAAGTGGATTGCGAATTTCATGGGCAATGCTCGCTGTCAATCGTCCTAATGAAGCGAGTTTTAATTGTTGAGCTCGTTGTGCCATTGCTGCAGTGTCTTCTAAAAATATCAATATACCTTCAGAGTCAGTATCTTGAGATATTCTTGCAAATCGTGGCATTACTTCAGTGTGATGGTGATTTAATTGAATAACACTGGGTGATATATCATTTGACTGTCGCCACTGTATGACACGTTCATCTAACTCAGGTGAAATTTGATTAATGGCAGGTTTTTTTCCAGTTGATGGCATTCCAATCATATACCATGCAGATTCATTCATTAGTCGTACTTTATTTTCAGCATCTAAAACAATTATTCCAGTTTGCATTCGTTCTAATATATGCTCAGTTAATTCCGACATATTTGCTATGTCAACACCACGTCGTCGTGCGAGAGCTTCACTTTCGCGTATCCGGTTTGCAAGAAAATTACCAACGCCAGCGGTGCTAAAAAATGCAAGCCCCAATAAACCTGGTTGAATAAAATTGCTGGTATTAAACATATTATCAATGTTAAAAAAATAGTGCTCCAGCAGGACAGCGATTGATGCAATTGCAGCAAAAAACATTGTTGGTCGACGACTCATTATAATACTGCCACCAGCAATTGTGATTAACAGTAATATTCCTAGCCCACTATTAGTGCCGCCACTGGCATACATTAATAATGTTACCGCCAACGTATCTATCACTATAAAGGTATACAGGTGGATAATGAATTTCGCTATTTGAAGCTTCAGTGATAACCAAGCCGTTAAACTTGATCCAAAATAGACTGACGAGGTAATTAAGAACAGGGTTTCATTGGTTGAACCAAGCGGTGATACTAGGTTATCGCTTAGCACCAAAATCAGGAACAAACTGGAAACACAAAATCGATAAATGTTAAGAATACTGAGTGCCTTCCATGAATCAGTATGGTTAGGTTCAAAGTCTCTATTATGAGCGGGGCGTATGAGATATTGTTCTATCATTAAGTATTAAATATAGAATAAAAAGTTAAGGACACGCGGTGTTATTAGCGCAAAATTGATTTTTGTTGACATTTTACAGTCTCATTAGTGGTGCTGCTTGCCATACTTCAATATTAGATCGGGATTAACTCTTCGTGTCCAAATTTAAGTGTTTTGAGGAACAATAATATTTATTGCCAAATAGGATGGCTTCTTTTGTCGGTATATGGACTTTACAATAATGACATTGCTTAATATCTACAATTTTAGGTGGTTTTTTTGTAACCTTCCTGCGTTTATCCATTTTAATTCGGAATATTCGAAAGATTAACCAAAAAAGTAAAAATATGACCAATACACGTATAATTGTCATAAAATATCCTACAAGCAGTGCGCTAAATAAATGAGTAATAAATACCGATTATAACGTAATTAAGCTTTGCTTAGATGTATAGTTTGTTTCAAAATACGGCAATTATTTATTCTCCTAGCAATTATCTATTATTTAATAGAATTGAATGGTTTTTAGGAGTTATCTGAAATATGAATCTGCAAGAAAAACAGGATAAAATATGAAGTTGCACGAATATCAGGCAAAAAATCTATTTGAACAATACGGTATTCCAACTACCGTCAATCTAATCGCCACTAGTACCGATGATGCTATTGCTCAGGCCACTAAACTTGAGACTGAGCGTTGGGTGGTAAAAGCTCAAATTCACGCAGGTGGTCGAGGTAAGGTTGGTGGTGTTAAAATTGTAGATTCAGCTGATGCCGTTGGACAGTTTGCAGGCCAATTGTTGGGAACCAATCTCGTCACAAATCAAAACAAACCGTTGGGACAACCTGTTAATACAATATTAATTGAAGTACCAACCATAATAAAACACGAATACTATCTAAGCGCTGTAGTTGAACGCGGTGTATCAAGAATCGTATTCATTGCGTCTGCGGCTGGAGGGATGGATATTGAAGAAATTGCTCAGTCGCAACCCGAAAAAATTGTCAAAATTGAAGTAAATCCAGCAGTTGGATTACAAGCATATCAGTGCCGACAATTAGCTTTTGAGTTGGATTTGCCAAATCAAATTCGACAAATACAAAAAATAATGTTTTCAATCTATCAATTAATTATTGATAAAGATTTGACAATGGTAGAGATTAATCCTCTAGTACTTAATGCAGACGATGACATTATTGCACTTGATGGTAAAATTACAATTGATGATAATGCTTTGTTTCGCCAAAAAGCTTTAGTTGAGTTAAGAGATCCAAGCCAAGATGATGAGCACGAAAACAGGGCGCAAGATATTGGTCTTAATTATGTGCGCTTAGATGGCACCATTGCGTGCATGGTTAATGGTGCAGGTTTGGCCATGGCAACAATGGATTTAATTAAATTACACGGCGGCGAACCTGCAAATTTTCTCGATGTTGGTGGTGGTACTTCTGCAGAAAAAGTGGCAGAAGCTTTTAAACTCATCTTATCCGATTCTAGAGTAAATTCGATTCTAGTTAATATCTTTGGTGGTATTGTTCGTTGTGATTTAATTGCTGAGGGTATTATTAATGCTGTAAAAGAAGTTGACATAAAAGTACCTGTTATAGTTCGTCTTGAAGGGACAAATATGGCTGAAGGTAAAGAAATGTTAAAACACAGTGGTCTTGCTATTATTACAGCCGAAGATTTAACAGATGCGGCGAAAAAAGCAGTTCATGAGTCACGCAATTAAATTTAGGAAAAAGAAGTAATTATGTCGATACTTGTTAATAAAAACACGAAGGTCATTTGTCAAGGTTTCACTGGAAAACAAGGGACTTTCCACTCGCAACAAGCCGTTGAATATGGTACAGAAATGGTCGGTGGTGTAACTCCTGGTAAGGGTGGTCAACAGCATATAGGTTTACCGGTTTTTAATACCGTTAAAGATGCAGTTATTGAAACGAATGCTGATGCAAGCATGATATATGTTCCAGCACCTTTTGCTGCTGATGCTATATTAGAAGCAGCAGAAGCGGGTATCGAACTAATAACCTGTATAACAGAAGGCATTCCGGTTATTGATATGTTAAAAGTTAAGTCTGCATTAAAAGGAAGTAACGTTAAATTAATAGGCCCAAACTGTCCGGGAATAATTACACCGGGCGAATGTAAGATAGGCATTATGCCTGGTTCGATACACTTACCTGGTAAAATTGGTATTGTATCGCGTTCCGGTACCTTAACATATGAAGCCGTTGAACAAACTACACGTAATGAGCTAGGACAAAGCACCTGTATTGGTATTGGTGGTGATCCAATACACGGTTTGAGTTTTGTAGACTGTTTAGAAATGTTCGAGCAAGATAGAAAAACCAAGGGTATTATCATGGTTGGAGAGATCGGTGGAACGTCAGAAGAAGAAGCGGCTGAATTTATTAAGGCAAATGTTAGAAAACCGGTGGTGGCTTATATTGCCGGGGTTGCAGCGCCCAGCGGTAAACGCATGGGACATGCTGGTGCGATTATTTCTGGTGGAAAAGGTACTGCAAAAGCAAAGGTACAAGCTTTAGAAAATGCTGGTGTGATGATTTCGATGTCGCCGGCTAATATGGGGAAACTAATGTTGGAATATTTTAATGGTTAATCCTAATTTTTATATTGTTGGTTTTTAGTTTTGCTTAAAATAGCTATTGCTCAAGTAAATGTTATGGTTGGTGCTATAGAGGCCAATACTGATTTGATAATTGATTATTGTCAACAAGCCTATACCGAACAAAAATGTGATTTAGTGGTATTTCCTGAGCTAGTTTTGACAGGGTATCCACCTGAAGATCTATTATTTCGTCCCGAATTAAAGTCCCGAATTGACAATGCGTTAATGCGAATTAGAGCTTCCATAAAAAATGTAGATATTTTATTAGGCACGCCACAATTTAAAAATAATAAAATGTATAACTCTGCCGTATGGATACGTGCTGGAGAAATTATTAATGTGAGCAATAAAGTTTACCTACCAAATTATAGCGTATTTGATGAAAAACGGTATTTTTTGGCTGGTAATGAATTGAACACCATTATAATTAATGGAATCTCAGTTGGTATTCTCATTTGTGAAGATATTTGGTATGAACAATCCGTATCCGATTTAGTTTCTAATGGCGCACAGCTAATTATTAGTATCAATGCATCACCTTTTCATATTGATAAACGTCTTGACCGAGAGCGTCTTATTATTGAATATGTTAACGAGTTTCAAATTCCAATGATATACATGAACCTTGTAGGAGGGCAGGATGAACTCGTTTTTGATGGCGGCTCATTTGTTGTTGCAGGTAATAGTAAAGTTGAATATTTCTCGCCTGAGTTTGAGACGGGGCTTTTTTATTGTGACTTTAATTTAAATAATGGTAATAAGCTAGAAACTAAAGCAATGGCTGTATTTCCGCGTGTTAACTCAGTCGCAGCAGTGTATCGAGCGTTAGTATTGGGCGTGCGAGACTACATCGTTAAAAATGGCTTTGATGGTGTTGTGCTTGGTTTATCTGGCGGAATTGATTCTGCACTCACATTAACAATAGTTGTGGATGCAATTGGTGCAGAAAATGTCGAAGCGATTATGATGCCATTTACTTATACAGCAAAAATAAGTATCGAAGACGCGCAACAAGAGGCACAGAGTCTTGGTGTTGAATATAAAGTGATTGAAATTAATAAAGCCTATAACGCATTTATAGAACTACTGTCGGATGAATTCAAAGGTACAGAAGTTGATACCACAGAAGAGAACTTGCAAGCACGTTGTCGTGGTATTTTGTTAATGGCTATTTCAAATAAAAAAAGAAAATTAGTAGTGACCACGGGTAATAAAAGTGAAATGGCGGTTGGCTATGCAACGTTGTATGGTGATATGGCCGGTGGTTTTGGTGCGCTTAAAGATGTTCCGAAAACCTTGGTTTACCAGTTGTCGAAATACCGAAATAGCTTATCTGATGTCATACCTGAACGTGTAATCTATCGAGCACCATCTGCAGAATTAGCGCCAAATCAACAAGATAGTGATAGTTTACCGGATTACGACATTTTAGATAAAATTATTGAGCTATACGTTGAGCAGGATGTGGGATTAAACGAGATAGTAACGGCAGGAATCGATAAAGCTGTGGCAACTCGCATAATCAGTATGATTGAGCAAAATGAGCATAAACGTCGTCAGGCTGCACCAGGGGTTAGAATATCACGTCGTTCATTTAGTCGAGACCGGCGATACCCAATTACATCTGGTTTTTAAAAAAGATATACCAAATAATAGATTATAATTTGATGCTCTTCTGATAGTATTTGAGATACTATTCAGAAAATGTTGATAGCCTTATTTATTTAAGTGAATTGGCAGTAATAATAAAGTGTAAAGAAGGACGACTCATATGAAAAAAATTGAAGCAATTATAAAGCCGTTTAAACTCGACGATGTTCGTGAAGCATTATCTGATATTAATATTACCGGTATGACCGCTATTGAAGTAAAAGGTTTTGGACGTCAAAAAGGCCATACTGAATTGTATCGTGGTGCTGAGTACGTGGTCGATTTTTTACCAAAAGTTAAAATTGAAATTGTTGTTCAAGCATCTCAAGTTGATAATTGTGTTGATGCTATTTCAAACGCAGCTAGAACGGGTAAAATTGGAGATGGCAAGATTTTTATTTCATCTGTCGATAAAGTAATTAGAATCAGAACTGGCGAAGAAGGCGTAGAAGCAATATAAACAGGTTAACTGAATATGTTTTTATAACTGTTGTTTTCGCCCAATTAGCCCCAGAATTTTATCCGGGATAGTTCTTATCAAGTACCCGTTGAGCGTCATTAGCTAATTTTGCAAAGTTTAGTTTGGTGTAGGCTTTCACCATAATTTGTAGAGCAGCTTTTACTGACGGTGTGTTTTGATAGTTATTAATGACATATTTTGAACGATTCGCTGCGGCAATATAAGCCCGGCGTTTAAAGTAGTAATTAGCAACATGAATTTCATGTTTAGCAAGACTGTTGCGTAAAAAAATCATTCTTTTTTGAGCATCTTCGTTGTATTTACTATTCGGATATTTCTTGATTAATTGGTTAAAATAACTAAATGCAGTTCGAGCAGATTCAGGATCGCGTTCAGTTGGATCTTGTTCAAACCAGCTATCAATAAATGATTCTTCCATCTCATAGCGGCTAACACCTCGCATATAATAGGCATAATCCACGTGAGCATGATTCGGGTATAATTTAATGAACCGTTCTGCGGCAATAATGGCAGATTCTAAGTTTTCATATAAAAAGTAGGCATAAATAATCTCGAGTTTAGCTTGCTTAGCAAACGGACCATATGGAAACTTAACTTCGAGCTTTTCATAAAATTCAATGGCTTGTTCTGGGTTACCGCTTTTCATTGCATCCTTAGCTTCTGAGTAAATTTCTTTTGCCGACAAGTTCGAAGTCGGGTCTGAGAGGTCTTCAGATGTCGAGCTACATGACGAAATCATGAAAGTCGTACTGACTAGGATTAAAATAAAATAAAGCCTTAATTCAGAGAATTTATTTATAAACGATTTTTGCATGGTTAAATAAGCGATAAAAGTATGATAATATCGAGTATTATACGCTACCTCTGCTGCTGAAAGCACTCAATAATACAAATAACCGATAAATAGTGTGACTAAAGCAACTCAACTAGAACATTTATCCGCAACTGTGCCAGAGCACATGGCTGGGCGTCGACTGGATCAAATCTTAGCTACATTATTTAGTGACTATTCACGGGCAAGATTACAGCAATTAATAAAAGATAATCATGTTCTGGTTGATAATAAGCGCCGTAAAGCTAAAGATAAATTACTCGGTGGTGAGCATATTCAGGTGGATATTATTGTTGTCGAGCAACAATCATGGTTGCCAGAAAACATTGAGCTGGATGTCCTTTACGAAGATGATGCTGTTATTGTAATTAATAAACCCGTTGGTTTAGTCGTTCATCCTGCGCCTGGTAATTTAACTGGAACCCTCGTTAATGCCCTATTGTACCATTACCCTGAAGTAAATCTGGTTCCACGGGCGGGAGTGGTACACCGTTTGGACAAGGATACCAGTGGCGTATTAATCGTTGCGCGTACTGTGCAAGCTCAAACACATTTAGTACAACAACTACAAGAACGAACGGTTAAAAAACAATACATCACACTCGTTCACGGTGAAATTGTTGCTGGTAATACCATTAATGCAGCAATAGGCCGAGACCCACATAACAGACTAAAAATGGCAATTGTTAATGGCGCAAAAGATGCGATTACCCATTATGTTATTGACACGAAATATAAAGATTTTACTTTACTCAACGTTACTATTATTACAGGCAGGACGCATCAAATCCGTGTCCACATGAAATCAATCAATCATGCCGTCGTTGGTGATCGAGTTTATACTGGGCGGATTAAAATTCCATCAGGTAGTTCAGAACTGATGCGAGAAGCACTCTCTGAATTTAAGCGTCAAGCATTGCACGCCCATCAATTGGAAATTATTCACCCGGTCACCCAAAAGCCAATGTCCTGGGTTTGTCCTGTGGCAAAAGATATAATGGACTTGTGCCAAGTCTTAGATTCTGAAAATAAACATGACATTTAACTTTATAAATGCTGATTGGCCTGCGCCAAAGTGCATTGTAGCGGGTACCACCACAAAGCAGGGTGGCAATTCCAACCGACCTTATGATGGTTTTAATCTAGCAACTCATGTAGGTGATGATTATAATACGGTTGTTAGCAACCGGTTATTATTGCAATCAGAACTGGACTTACCTGCGGAACCAATTTGGTTAAATCAAGTACATGGTACAACGGTGCTCAGCTTTACTGAGATAGCAAATTCTGATTTTAATCCTGGTTCTAACCTTGGTTCAAATCAAGGCTTTACAGCCGCTGAAAGCAATTGCGCGGATGCAATTGTTAGCTTTGAACAAAATACAGTCTGTGCGGTACTAACAGCGGATTGTTTACCATTATTGGTTACCGACTTGCATGGCACACGCGTTGCTGCAATCCATGCTGGATGGCGTGGCTTGAGAGATGGTATTATTGAACGCACGATAGCAACATTAAATTGTGATTCAGAAAAGCTCTTAGTGTGGATTGGCCCAGCGATTAGTCGTGCTGTGTTTGAGGTCGATGATACTGTACGAGATGAATTTATTACGATTGATCTTAGTGCTGAATCTGCATTTTCAAATGATTATAAAAACAATCAAATTGGACATTGGTTGATGGATTTAGTGGTGTTAGCCAAACAACGACTACTTAGCTGCGCCATACCCGAGAATGCAATTTATGGCGGAAACCATTGTAGTTATTTAGAACAAGATTTATTTTATTCTTATCGTCGTAATGCCATAACTGGGCGAATGGCTAGTTTAATCTATATTCGTAATATTTAATTTAATACTTTAGCTAATTTAAAAATACAAACTATGAACGAACTTTTTGGGAATGATTTATTTTGGATTATTTTATTTAGTCTGCTTAGCGGCGTTTTAAGTGTGCTTGCAGCTTCGTTGTTTTTGATACTACCAACAAAGTACCGTAATCAGGCAATTCCTCATTTTGTAAGTTTTGCGACTGGTGCCTTGCTTGGTGCGGCTTTTTTAGCGTTAATTCCTCATGCATTAGAAAGCCCAGAGACGGTTGATGTCCATAATATTGGCCTGACCATATTACTTGGTGTGTTGTTATTTTTTATTTTAGAAAAATTTGTTTTGTGGCGACATTGTCATTCACACGATTGTGAAGCACATGTACACAGTGCCACAATAGCACACGAGTCGCACGATAGTGATGCGACTGCGAGCACTAAAGCGATAAGCACTGATGAGCTTGCTGAGCGACATGCAGCTGGTACACTCATTATTATTGGAGATGCCATACATAACTTTGTCGATGGGGTGTTAATTGCGGCAGCATTTTTAACCGATTTTCATTTAGGTGTAGTGACCAGTGTGGCCGTAGCGGCGCATGAAATACCGCAAGAAATTGGTGATTTTGCTATATTATTACAAAGTGGCTACAAACGGTTAACCGCTTTGTTTTATAATATTTTAGCGAGTTTAGCGACGGTAATGGGTGCCTTACTGGCCTACTTTAGTTTAGCAAGTGCTAACCATATATTACCGTATGTACTGGCATTAGCGGCGGCTAGTTTTATTTATATTGCTGTTGCAGATCTTATTCCAGGGTTACACAAACGGTTACAAATCAATGCATCTATTCAACAAGTTATTTTAATCGCTTGTGGTGTTATTGTTATTTATTTAGTGCATTCTACTTTGCATAGTTAATTATATTGATGCCTCAATTTTAGCTTCCCAAGATATGAATACCGCAATATTAATTATCAGTATAGTAATTGTAATCGCGAGTTTACTATTTTATATAGGATTAAAAAATTCTAAAACTGATTGGCAACACCTTTGGTTAAATTGCATCGATGGTTGGTTTAGATTATTTTGTCGTTATTATCACCGATTTGAATTTCAAAAAATACCAATCCCTGAGTCCGGCGAAGCCATCATAGTGTCAAATCATATCTCAGGGTTAGATCCATTTTTGTTGGTTGCTGCAACCACTCGGCCTATTCGATTTTTAATTGCACGTGAAGAGTATCAACGATTTGGATTAACCTGGTTATTTCGAGCCGGTGGCTGTATTCCAATTGACCGTGGTGGCAATGTTATTAGAGCCATGTCGGCGGCAATTCAAGCATTGAACAATGGTGAAATTATTGCTTTGTTCCCTGAGGGTTCGATTCATTCTCCCGAGCAGAATAAAAAACCACTAAAACGCGGCGTAGCATTGCTCGCGGAGATGAGTAAAAGTGTTGTTTATCCGGTGCACATTACTGGGGTAAAAGGTCATGGGCATGTTGTTAGGGGAATGATTTTTCGTGGAAATGTGCGTTTAACGTCAGGTTCTAAAATTTCATGTAACGAGAATTCACATAAAGAGTGTTTGCAGAAAATAACGCGAATTCTCCATCCTGACGATTAATCTTATTTTATTCATGATTATATGTAAATTATTGATTTTCTCCTAAATATTTTCTGATATTTGTCGAAACTGTATAGTAATAATTCTTTTTCTAGAGTAATTTATGTCAAATTATGTCAACTGGATAGTGATTGGTTTTTCCGTTATATTTGCGGCGGCAGTCATCGCCATCATTTTGATGTATATTCAGGATGTAACTCAAAAAACACATACCATTCGACGAAATTATCCGGTATTAGGCCGACTTCGCTATGTCTTTGAGCGTCAGGGAGAATTTTTCCGACAGTACTTCTTTGCCCATGATCGGCAAGAACAACCGTTTAATCGTGCTACACGAGCTTGGGTATACCGTACGGCAAAAGGTTTAGGAGGATTGGTTGGTTTTGGCTCTACAAATGATTTACGCGAACCGGGTTCTCATATATTTATCAATGCCGCATTTCCATTATTGGTTGAAGAGTATCAGGATACTCCATCATTAATTATCGGTCCAGACTGCGCGCGGCCATTTGAAGCTAAAAACGTGTTTAATATCTCGGGCATGAGTTATGGCGCATTATCAAAACCTGCAGTACAAGCATTATCAATTGGAGCTGGAAAAGCCGATATTTGGATGAATACCGGCGAAGGCGGATTATCACCTTATCATTTAGAAGGCAATTGTGATCTTATTTTTCAAATTGGCACAGCAAAATATGGTGTACGGGATCTCGAGGGTAAGTTGAGTGATGAAAAACTAATTGAAACCGCGCAGAAAGTAGCAGCATTTGAAATTAAGTTATCGCAAGGTGCGAAGCCGGGACGAGGTGGGGTATTACCTGCGATTAAAGTAACACAAGATATTGCAACAATTCGTGGAATTCCAGTTAATGTAACATCGAGTAGTCCTAATCGACATAAAGAAATTAGTAATGTCGATGAATTATTAAAGTTAACCCACCATATTAGAGAATTAACAGGCCGACCTGTAGGATTTAAAACGGTTATCGGATCAACTAATTTTCCAAATGAGCTATGTTGCGCCATTGAAAAATTGGGTGTTGAATATGCTCCAGATTTTATAACAGTTGATGGTGGTGAAGGCGGTACCGGGGCAGCACCACAATTATTGGCGGATCATGTTGGACTACCTTTAAACGAAGCACTGGTTATTCTGGTGGATTCACTCATGGCCGCAGGATTAAAAGATAGGGTTCGAGTTATTGCATCAGGTAAATTAGTGACTTCGGCCAAGGTTGCCTGGGCATTGTGCATGGGAGCAGATTTTGCAGTTAGTGCTCGCGGATTTATGTTTTCACTTGGCTGCATCCAATCATTAGCATGCAATAAAGACAGTTGCCCTACAGGAATTACAACACACAACAAGCGATTACAAAAAGGCTTGGTGGTTACGCATAAATCTGAACGTGTAGCACAATATGCACATTGGTTAAATCATGAGATTAATTTACTGGCTCATTCTTGTGGTTTGCAACATGCAAGAGAATTTCGTCGAGAACACATTCGAATGGTACAAATGCCAGGAAGAAGTTTTCCAATGGATGTTACCTACCCATACCCAAAAATTCCTATCAAATAGTTTGATGTTTTTACTTGAATATTGAGTTTAAACCCAAATACTATAGTTAATCTATAACAGTATGTGAGGAATTATCGTGAGAATGGACAAGTTAACCAGCAAGTTTCAATTAGCTTTGGCAGATGCACAAAGTCTTGCTGTTGGTAAAGATCATCAATTTATTGAGCCCGTGCATTTAATGATCGCGCTTTTGGATCAACAAGGTAGCACTGTTCGTTCATTAATAAATCAATCCGGTACTAATATTAATTTATTACGTTCTCAACTTGATGATAAATTAGCACGTCTCGCTACTATTTCAAATGCTACAGGTGATGTTCATCCTTCTAATGATTTAGTTCGGGTTTTAAACATAACTGATAAATTAGCTCAAAAACGTAAAGATAAATACATCTCAAGTGAGCTGTTTGTATTAGCATGTGTTACCGACAACACACCATTATTTGATATTTTTACAAAGAGTGGTGCAAATTATCAAGCAATTGAAAAAGCCATTGATAATATTCGAGGTGGTGAAAATATTAATGATCCTAATGCCGAAGAACAACGACAAGCATTAGAAAAGTACACCATTGATCTTACCGAACGCGCAGAACAAGGTAAGCTTGATCCGGTGATTGGTCGTGACGATGAAATTCGTCGAACTATCCAGGTTTTGCAAAGAAGAACAAAAAATAATCCAGTGTTAATTGGTGAACCCGGAGTTGGTAAAACTGCGATCGCTGAAGGTTTAGCACAACGCATTATTAATGGCGAAGTACCCGAGGGAATTAAAAATAAACGCGTGTTATCGTTGGACATGGGATCATTAGTTGCAGGCGCAAAATTTCGAGGTGAATTTGAAGAAAGACTTAAAGCTGTTTTAAGTGATTTAAGTAAGCAAGAAGGTCAAATTATTTTGTTTATTGATGAATTACATACTATGGTTGGCGCTGGAAAAGGTGAGGGCGCAATGGATGCCGGAAACATGCTTAAACCTGCATTAGCTCGAGGAGAATTACATTGCGTTGGTGCTACCACATTGGATGAATATCGAAAGTACATTGAAAAAGATGCGGCTCTCGAACGTCGTTTTCAAAAAGTGCTGGTAGATGAACCTAGTGTAGAAGATACCATTGCAATATTACGAGGCTTGAAAGAAAAATATGAAGTTCATCATGGAGTCAATATTACTGATCCCGCAATAGTTGCTGCAGCGACATTATCACACAGATATATTAGTGATCGACAATTACCGGATAAAGCCATTGATTTAATCGATGAATCAGCTAGTCGCATTCGTATGGAAATAGATTCTAAACCTGAAAGTATGGATAAAATGGATCGAAAGTTGATTCAGTTAAAAATTGAATGCGAGGCTTTACAAAAAGAGCAAGACGCAGCCTCCTTGCAACGACTTGAAAAGTTACAATCAGAAATTGGATTACTGGAACGTGATTATAATGAACTTGAAGAAATCTGGAATGCAGAAAAAGCGGCAGTGCAAGGATCGCAACACATTAAAGAATTATTAGAGCGGGCGCGTCAAGAATTAGAAACGGCAAGACGTGCAGGTGATTTAGCACACATGTCGGAGTTACAATATGGCCGAATTCCTGATTTACAAAAACAGCTTGATATGGCTGCTCAAGCAGAAATGCAAGAAACGACCTTATTACGAAGTTCGGTAACCGAAGAAGAAATAGCTGAAGTGGTTTCGGCATGGACAGGTATTCCCGTTAATAAAATGCTTGAAGGTGAGCGTGAGAAGTTATTGAATATGGAACAGGAACTACAACAGCGTGTGGTAGGTCAAAATGAAGCATTGAAATCAGTTTCGGATGCAATTCGTCGTTCAAGAGCAGGACTATCTGATCCCAATCGACCCAATGGTTCGTTTTTATTTTTAGGACCAACTGGTGTCGGTAAAACAGAATTGACTAAAGCCTTAGCCGAATTTTTATTTGATACTGAAGATTCTATCGTAAGAATTGATATGTCAGAATTTATGGAAAAACATT
This sequence comes from uncultured Thioalkalispiraceae bacterium, assembly GCA_964420605.1. Lineage (GTDB taxonomy): Bacteria > Pseudomonadota > Gammaproteobacteria > UBA6429 > Thiohalophilaceae > CAYQUC01. The sequence continues at coordinate 28,170 of CAYQUC010000024.1, forward strand.
CGGTAGCACGGTTATTAGGTGCACCACCAGGCTATGTCGGTTATGAAGAAGGTGGTTATTTAACCGAAGCAGTTAGACGAAAACCGTATAGTGTTGTGTTACTTGATGAAATAGAGAAAGCTCATCCAGATGTATTTAATGTTTTATTACAAGTTTTAGATGATGGACGTTTAACTGACGGTCAGGGGCGAACAGTTGACTTTAAAAATACAGTTATTGTTATGACATCAAATCTAGGTTCTGAAATCATACAAGAGATGGTTGCAAATAATGAAATTAATTCCAAGCAAGGCTATTCAGATATGAAATCAGCTGTAATTGAGAATGTCAGTAATTATTTTCGACCTGAATTTGTTAATCGGATAGATGATTTAGTCGTGTTCCATCCACTTGGTCGGGAGCAAATTGGTATAATTGCAAATATCCAAATTGACTATCTGCGTGAAAGATTACACGATCGCGATATTGGTATTGAACTAACTGATACCGCTCTTGAATTAATTTCGGATAGTGGTTTTGATCCTGTTTATGGTGCTCGGCCCTTAAAGCGTGCTATTCAAACTTATATAGAAAACCCATTAGCTCAGGAAATAATTTCCGGTAAGTTTCTAGCGGGAGATACTATTAAGATAGTTGAAAAAAATGGAGAAATTTCATTTAAAAAGTCAAGTAAAAAAGTGGCGGCTTAATTAGATTATTATCGAGCTAAGAAGCACAATTTTTTTAAAATACTATCAATTGGTAATACAGTTAATGACTAGAAAATATGATGCCAATCTTGTTGTGATTGGTGCTGGTGCGGCTGGTTTGGTTAGTAGTTATATCGCTAGTGCTGTTAAAGCAAAAGTTATTTTAATCGAAAAACACAAAATGGGTGGTGATTGCTTAAACACAGGCTGTGTACCGAGTAAGGCATTAATCCGATCAGCTAATATAAAATCGTATATTGATCGAGCTAAAATTTTTGGCTTTAATATAACCGATTGCACTGTTGATTTTGCTAGTGTGATGCGACGTGTTCATAAAATAATTAGACGTATTGAGCCCCATGACTCAATTGAGCGATATACAGCCTTGGGTGTTGAATGTATTAATGGTGAAGCTAAAATACTAACAGCCAATTGTGTGCAAGTTAATAGTCGAATTATTACTACTAAAAATATTATTATTGCATCGGGCGCTCGGCCGTTGATTCCTAAAATTCCTGGATTAAATAAAGTTCCTTATTATACTTCTGATACCATTTGGAATATAACGGCGTTGCCGAAAAAACTGGTGGTATTGGGTGGTGGAGCAATTGGCTGTGAACTAGCGCAATGTTTTATTCGGCTTGGCTCCGAAGTTACTTTAATTGATCGGAGCGATCGAATCTTAAAAAAAGAAGATGCTATTGTATCATCTGAAGTTATTAAAAAATTTACTGAGGAAGGGATTAAATTAAGATTAGCAACTGAGGTTATTGAGCTTAATTCAACTAAGGATAGCAGTGGCCAGAAAAATAGCATTATATGTAAAAATACTGCAGGGGTTACTGAAGAGATTTTTTTTGATGCAATCTTATTAGCTGTAGGTAGAAAAGCAAACACTCAATGGTTAAACGACCAGGCTTCGCCAGTAAATATTAAACTAAATTCTAATGGTTCAATTGCCGTTAATCAACACCTACAAACTAACATTAATACTATTTACTCTTGTGGCGATGTAATCGGATCTTATCAATTTACGCATGTCGCCTCGCATCAGGCATGGTTTGCAGCAGTCAATAGCTTATTTGGGTTTTTTCGACAATTTAAAGTTGATTACTCCGTTATTCCTTGGGCTACTTTTACCGATCCTGAAGTGGCCAGAGTAGGAATAAATGAACAGGAAGCTAAATATCAAAATATAAAATATGACTTAACGCAATATGATATTAATGATTTAGATCGAGCTATTACTGATGATGAAGATCATGGGTTTGTGCGGGTTCTAACTAAAAAAGGAAGCGATCGTATTCTTGGTGTAACAATTGTAGGCTATCATGCGAGTGAAATTATTGCAGAATATGTGTTAGCGATGAAGCATAAAATAGGTTTAAATAAAATTTTATCAACAATACATATTTATCCTACTTATAGTGAAGCAAATAAATATACCGCTGGTGTATGGAAACGAGCAAATACCTCTCAGAAACTACTTTCGCTAGTTCAAAAATTTCATGTTTGGAGAAGAAGTTAAATTATTACTTTAAGCTAATGATGAACTTTAAAAATACGCTCTTTGGCCCGAGCATACGATTCATCACTAAATACCGATTCACTAGCCAGTCGTCTAAGTTCTTTTAACTCAATTGCGAGCATTTGCTCACGGGGAACTTTTAAACTTTGTGTAGCCATTAGTATTCTATTTTTTAATTCATCCACAAAGCTTGAAAATTCTTTTTTTGAAGGTTTATTATACAACAAACTAATTAAAATGATGCCCCCAAATCGACTTCGAAACTCAATGACATTGGGTGATGAATACAGAAATCGTAATGCTGATGCCAGAGCAAGTAAAATCGACAATGCACCAAGATCGACAAATAAACTAACATAATTTGGACTTTCTGCTAATGTTAGGTATAGCCCAATAGCGCAAGCGCTACTAATGAAAAAAAGCATTGTTAATAACCATTTGTAAGAAATACAACAGTGTCTAACCGGCCATGGTTCTAACATACTGAGATTGACGTGATAGCTTTTTTCTTCGATTAAGTTTTTAATCGTAACCTTCATAAATTTTTTATTATAGACCTCAAATATACGCTCTTCACTTTTAGCGTTACTTGTTTGTAATAAAAGTCTGTCGATAGCTTTTCCAGACATTTATTAATTTCTCCAATTTAAGGTTAATGGCGTTAAATTTAATATAATTGCGTCGAATTTCAATAATCTTTGTAGCGGTAATGCTAATAATGAGCTGACGGTGAGCTGTCTGACGAAGATGAAATACATATTTTAATAAAATGTTATAAAAAATTTACAATTAAAGTTTTACGATGTTCTATATTACATTAAAAATACATATTCTGCTAAAACTGTGAGTAGTTTCCGTTAATTTATTGTGTTTGTTGCCGACAGATCTCTCAATTAAGAACTTTTTCATTGCTAAACAGTCTTAGAGTTAACTACAAGGATTACTACAAATGTTAATTAAAAAACCTAAAGCTATTAAATCATCTGAAATAACGCCTCAGGCGATTTATGATAACCGTCGACAATTTATGCGAACTGCTGGCGGTTTATTATTGGCTGCTTCAAGTGTACCTTTACTCGGAACCAATCTATTGGCAAATGAAACGCGACGATATGGTGGTAAAATCCTTGGTGTCCAGTCACGAAAAAATCTTGCACAAGGTGAGGATTTAACAGCGTATGACAAAGTCACAACGTATAATAATTTTTACGAATTTGGAACAGATAAATATTCACCGGCAAAACGGGCCGCGACATTAAAAACTGATCCTTGGTCGGTTGAAGTTGCAGGGCATGTTGCTAAACCCGGCTCGTACCACCTAGAAGATATTTTAAAACATAATTCATTAGAAGAACGAATTTACCGTTTTCGTTGTGTTGAAACATGGTCAATGGTTGTACCTTGGGTTGGTTTTCCATTAGCTGAATTTATTAAGCGAATGCAACCTACTGCCAATGCTAAGTATGTTAAGTTTTCTTCAGTGTACGATCCTGACAATATGCCTGGTCAAAAACGAGCGGTACTTGATTGGCCATATGTCGAAGGCTTAAGAATGGATGAAGCAATGCACCCTCTGACAATGCTAGTAACAGGACTTTACGGTGAAGCATTACCAAATCAAAACGGAGCACCATTACGCTTAATTGTACCTTGGAAATACGGTTTTAAAAGTATTAAATCAATTGCGAAAATTGAGTTTGTAGAACAGCAACCTGTTTCATCGTGGACAAAATCGGCTTATCGAGAATATGGTTTTTATTCCAATGTTAATCCTAGTGTGCGCCACCCTCGTTGGAGTCAAGCAAAAGAACGACGTTTGGGCGATTTTTTTAAACGAAAATCATTAATGTTCAATGGTTACGAAGAACAAGTTTCGAGTCTTTATTCTGGTATGGATCTTAAAAAATATTTTTAATGTTGTAAATGTAGGGCTCTGTCAGTGTCAAAAAATATAAGCGGAGTGTTGCTCCTTAAAAGTGTTGTTTTTTTTATTTGTTTAGTTCCTTTACTTAATTTTGGCTTTGGTATTGTTAACGATAGTTTGGGTGCAAACCCAATAGAATATATAACACGTGGGTTAGGGGAGTGGGGGCTACGATTTTTACTGCTTACTTTAGCTATATCACCATTACGTTTAATTACAAATAACATACAGGTGTTGCGGTTTCGTCGAATGTTAGGTTTATACAGTTTTTTTTACATTAGCCTGCATTTAATGACGTATATTTGGTTAGACCAGTTCTTTGACTGGAATGAAATATGGATTGATGTTGTCGAGAATCCATTTATAACTGCAGGTATGTTTGCGTATATATTGTTGATTCCGTTGGCGCTCACGTCGACGACCAAGATGATGAAGCGATTAAAACGTAATTGGAAACGGTTACATAAATTAGTTTATTTTGTTACGTCTCTTGGAATTTTACATTTTTTTTGGTTGGTAAAGGCTGATTTACGCGAACCTATTATTTATTTGGTTATTTTTGTATTGTTATTATTGTTTCGATACAAAAAATTTACGATTATGCTGGGTTTACAAAAATAATGAATGGTAGAAGAAAGACACTAAATACGGTAAATCATCTATTTTATAAGGTTAAATCTAGATAGCTAAAATAATTCTATTGAATACAGTGGTTTATATTTGCAAATTGCAATTAAATTAATTAAAGCTGTATTAATGTGGTTATAAAATAAACAAAAATTAGCTGAAAACGCTATTCTTGCTCGCCATTTTACAGAGTTCAGTGGTAAAATGAATTTTACTCTCATACTGATTTTATATAATAAAATAATTTTTTAATTTTCAGATAATGCAGCACTTTTCTGCTTGGATTTATCTAAATTTACTTAGATTTGCTAATATTTTTCAGGTTCGTTTGAATTTAATTGAGATTCATACTTAAAATTATCAATCTACAATGTTAGTTTTTGGCGTGTTAATTTTTTGAGAACATAAACGCAGCTGAGCTCAAATCTTTGATTTAATGCCCAGTATTAGAATTGTCCCCGATACTTAAAGCTACACGTTATTATCGGTAAAGAAAGCATAATTATAATTAGGAGACCTTGATGTCAATTAACCGTCGTGAATTTATTCAATTAATGGGTATTGCTGCTGCAGGCGGCCTGTTGCCAGGTTGCGATAGCGAAACCGGAGCAAAAGATAAAGCTACTAAGGTTCATGCTAAAACCCCTGAGGAGATGTATAACATACCGAGTTTCGGTAATGTCACATTAATGCACATGACTGATTGTCATGCACAATTATTGCCTGTTTATTTTCGTGAACCGAATGTGAACATGGGCGTTGGTGGCGCATTTGGACAGCCACCACATTTAGTGGGAACAAAACTGCTAGAACATTTTAAACTTAAGCCAAATTCCATTGAAGCTCATGCTTACACTTATCTTGATTTTATCGAAGCGGCGAAGGTCTACGGTAAAGTTGGTGGTTTTGCTCATTTAAGAACTCTCATTAAAAAAATTCGTCAGGATCACGGTGTTGATAAGACATTATTATTAGATGGTGGTGATACTTGGCAAGGTTCTGGTACTGCATTCTGGACTCGTGGTAAAGACATGGTTGGCGCTTGTAATTTATTAGGCGTTGATATTATGACCGGGCATTGGGAATTTACGTATCTGGATAAAGAAGTACTGAGTAATGTTAATGATTTTAAAGGCGACTTTGTGGCTCAAAATGTTTTTGTAAAAGAAGATGCCGCATTTGATTATAAATATGCTGATTTTGATGGTTTTAATGAAGAGACCAGTCATGCATTTAAACCTTATACTATCAAAAACCTTGGTGGTGTTCGTGTTGCTGTTATTGGACAAGCGTTCCCATATACACCGATAGCGAATCCAAGACGATTTATTCCAGACTGGACATTTGGTATTCGTGATAGCGAAATGCAACAAACGGTAAACGATGTTCGTGAAAAAGAAAAACCCGATGTAGTTGTTGTGATTTCTCATAATGGTATGGACGTTGATTTAAAGATGGCATCAATTGTTACCGGCATTGATGCTATTTTTGGTGGTCATACACATGATGGCGTACCTGCTCCAACTGTTGTAAAAAATCCGGGCGGCCAAACTTTGGTTACCAACGCGGGCTCTAATGGTAAATACCTTGGTGTAATGCAGTTAGATGTCCGTAATGGTAAAGTGCAAGACTTTAGATATAAATTACTGCCGGTTTTCTCAAATTTACTTGAAGCCGATGTTGAAATGGCCAAGTATATTGATGATGTACGTAAACCGTATTTATCAACACTTCGAGAAGAATTAGCAATTGCCGATATCGAGTTGTATCGACGTGGTAATTTTAATGGCACATTTGATCAAATTATTTGTGATGCATTAAATGCAACTCAAGGTGCTCAAATTTCATTGTCTCCCGGTTTTAGATGGGGTACATCGGTATTACCAGGACAAACCATCTACATGGATAATGTCATGGATCAAACCTGCATGACTTATCCTGAAACGTATGTGCGTGAGATGACAGGCGGAACGATTAAAGATATTTTAGAAGACGTTGCAGATAATTTGTTTAATGATGATCCTTATTACCAACAAGGTGGTGATATGGTTCGAGTTGGTGGACTGGATTACACGATGAATGTCGGTGGTAAAATGGGTAGCAGAATTAATGATATGACCTTGGATGATGGTACTACAATTGAAGCCAGTAAGAAATATACTGTTGCTGGTTGGGCTACTGTGGGTTCAAAGGCACCTGGGCCACCAATTTGGGACGTTGTCGCTGAGTATTTACGAAGTGAAAAAATAGCCACGGTGAAAAAATTAAATACACCAAAATTAATTGGCTCCAAGAATAACCCTGGAATTGTAAAATACTTGGGTGAGGAAGTGTAAGCTTTTAATATTTCCAATTTGATTTGCAGTTTAAATCTGGCCACTAAATTGGGATAGCACTATTAATAGACACTTAATAGTGCTATTTCGATTTCTAAATTATGCGATTTACAAATAATTGTTGGTATTTCAAATCTTTGTAAAGTACGGAAATTTGAAAGAATTACTGGCCCTATTATTGATACTACTTGTTATTGCTCATTTAGATTTTGCTAACGTTGCAGCTTTTTGACGTGACTCATTGTCTTTTTGTGTTTGTTCATTTTTCCACTCACTTGAAAACTCGGGCCAGCCTTGAGTATGCAGTTTGATCAACTCACAAAGTGCATTAATATGATCTGGGTTAGCATTTAAAGCGGGTATATAATGGTATTCCTTACCACCAGCATTCAAAAATAATTCACGGTACTGCATATCAACTTCTTCTAAGGTTTCAAGACAATCAGATGAGAACCCAGGACTAACCATATGGATATTACTAACGCCTGATTGTGCTAATTCTTTTAAAACAGTATCGGTGGCTGGAGTTAACCACTCGAGTTTTCCAAATCGAGATTGGAAGGTCATAATCCATTCAGAGTCTTTGAGTCTAAGTGATTTTACTAGTAACCTGGCCGTTTTATGACATTGGCAAAAATACGGATCGCCTTTTTCCAAATTTCGTTTTGGTAAACCATGGAATGAGAGTACTAGTTTTTCTGGTTTTGAATTTTTAGCCCAATAGTCGGTAATACTATTTTTTAAAGCACTAATATAAGGTTCAAAATCGTGGTATTGATTGACCATGCGTAATTCAGGAATCCAACGCCAGGATCGAAGAATTTTTGATAATGCATCAAATGTAGATGCCGTTGTCGTCGCTGAATATTGAGGATACAACGGTAGCACTAAAATTCGTTGCACATTTGCAGCGCGCAATTCGTTAAGTGCTGATTCTATTGATGGTGTACCATAACGCATTGCTAATGCTACTTTTATTGGAGCGTCAAATTGTGTAGACAACTGTTGCTGGACAGCGGCACACTGAGCTCGTGAATAGACAAGTAAGGGCGATCCTTGATCCATCCAAATAGATTGATAGGCATGAGCTGCTATCTTGGGTCGTCGCGTTAATATACTGGTGTACAAAATGGGTTTCCAAATTAGTGGTGGTATTTCAACCACTCTGGTATCAGACAAAAATTCAGCCAAATAACGTCGTACAGCAGAAACTGTTGCTGCAGACGGTGTGCCTAAATTGGTCAGTAAAATGCCAGTTGCAGCACTAGAATTATGAGAAAAAGTATTTAAATCGACGTTTTGGTTCATAATATTGCATCATGTATTATATTATTAAAGATACCATTTTACCTTAGAATATATTACAAGTAAAAAAAGGAAGTGAAGATGAATGGAATATTTTTGGATACGGTGCCAATTGATAACTCTGATATGGATATGTCGGGTATTAGTTCGGTATTAACTGACTTAAGGTTGAATAAATTCACGAATTCTGAGGATGTTTTACACGAAATTAATGGTAAACAAGTGGTTATCAGCAATAAAGTTGTTTTAGATGAAATGATATTAAATCAAGCCACTGATTTACGATTAATTTGCATTGCTGCAACGGGCACGGATCACATCAACATAGACGCGGCAAAAAGTAATAATATCGTTGTGTGTAATATCGAAAATTATGCAAATGAATCTGTGTCACAACATGTTTTTGGATTAATTCTGAGTTTATTACGTAATTTTCCAGCTTACCAAAAAGCGCTAAATAATAACCAATGGCAAAACAACAAATCTTTTAGCATGTTGAGTTTTAATATAGACAATTTGTCGGATAAAACCTTGGGAATTATTGGTTATGGCGCATTGGGTAAGGCTGTTGAACGGCTTGCTTTTTGTTTTGGGATGAAGGTGATTATTGCCGAACATAAAGGTGTTACGCAACAACAATTAAGAGCTGGACGGATGTCATTTGACTCAGTTCTTGAGCAATCGGATATTGTGACATTACACTGCCCATTATCAAATGAAACACGAAATAGTATAGCGAAGCCCGAGCTACAGAAAATGAAAGTAAATAGCATATTAATAAATACCGCTCGAGGTGGAATAGTTGATGAGCATGCATTATTAACTGCGTTAGAAAGTCAGGCCATTGCTGGTGCTGGAATAGATGTATTAAACCAAGAGCCGCCTTCAGAAGATAGCGTGTTATTGCAAGAATCGGCTAAAAAGCTGGATAGTTTAATAGTCACACCGCATATAGCCTGGGCCAGTATGCAGTCACGACAGAAATTACTTGATAAAATTGCTCAAAATATAAATCATTTTATTACGGGGCAATATAAAGAGTTACCTAACTTTTATTTTTAATTTATAAATAGTTTCATTAAGTGTGCGTTTTATACAATCATTTAGCTTTAATCGATATTGAAGATTTCTATATCTAGTCTATGCTGTGATAACAATACATTAAGCAAGGGAAACAAAAAAATGAAAAAAATTCTGTATATTATCGCACCATTATTTTTTGTCATTAATGCATCAGCCGAACAGATAGAGTTAGGCTATGAGCAAATGGAGCCACCAACAACAGATATTAAACCAAGCCATATGTCTGATATTAAAGCAGATACGTCAAAAAAAGATAGTGTAGTTACCGATCCAGAAGAACAAAGTGGAATTTCACACGGTAGTGTGACACGGTCTATTTTTACCACACAAGTAACTGAACATGAACCGATTGATAAAATAGAAACATTAACTGTGAATCACAATAGTGTATTTTATTTCACAGAGTTACGTGACATGTCAGGACAGACTGCAATTCACCGTTGGGAATATAATGGTAATGTTATGGCTGAAACGAAATTTAATATTACCGGCCCACGTTGGCGGGTATGGTCAAGTAAAAATTTGTTACCAAGCTGGACGGGGGAATGGAAAGTATCGGTTTTAAATGGTGTGGGTGATATCATATCTGAAGATGTTTTTAGTTATAGCGTGGATGCGCCGGCAACGGCTAGTGCACAAATTGAAAATGCAGTTGAAGTACAAGTGAATCTTCCTATTGTGGAAAGTGAAAATATTAAAACCATTAATAGCCCCTAAAATAGCTTGCTTCTGTGTCTGCAACCCCCTTAGCTGGGGGTTTTTTTTGTCAATTTTATTGTGATATCTAAAAATATTTTATGAGTAATTTGGTAATGAATTAAAGGTTTTTATATTTAGTGTTTATATTTTAAATGCTTATTTAGTAATGCTCGAAATAACCTGATATAAAAAAATTTGATGTAATTAAAACGATTAAATGAGCTCACATGGTGCTACTGTATTAGTAAGATGTTAATGTAAACAAATCTAGCGTGAGGTTATATTATGCCAACACCATTTGAGCCCAACATAGGACAATGTTACAGTGACCAACAAGGTCGTTCATTTGAAGTCGTTGCACTTGATGAACTTGATGTTGAAATACAATACCGTGACGGTGAAGTTGATGAGTTTGATATTGATACTTGGTATTTATTAAATGTTAATCCTGCCGATGTGACCACCGATTGGTCTTGTTCATCAGGTCGTTCATTGAATGATGATGCCGATATTGATGAAAGCATTAATATCGGTGAATTTGATTCAGAAGATTCATTTGAAGAAATATAATGAGCTTAATATCGTGTTTAAAGAAATTTAAGCTGTAAATTTTTTGTAGTTAATTCTTTTAGGTTGTACTTGCTTGTCTCCTAGTCGTCGTAATTTATCAGCTTCATAATCAGCATAATTTCCTTCAAACCACTCTACATGGCTATTACCTTCAAATGCAAGAATGTGTGTTGCGATACGATCTAAAAACCACCTATCATGTGATATGATCACCGCACATCCGGGAAATTCGAGAATCGCAGATTCAAGAGCGCGTAATGTTTCAACATCGAGATCATTGGTTGGTTCATCCAATAACAATACATTGCCACCACTTTTTAATAATTTAGCAAGATGTACTCTGTTTCGTTCGCCTCCGGATAAATTAGCTATTTGTTTTTGTTGATCACTACCTTTAAAATTAAATCGACTGACATAGGCTCGAGATTGTGTTTCATATTGACCAACAACGATAATATCCTGGCCATCGGATATTTCTTGCCATACGGTTTTTTTATCATCGAGCATATCCCGATTTTGATCAATGTAAGATAATTTTACAGTTTCACCAATTTGAATTGAGCCTGAGTCACATTGCTCTTGTGCCATGAGCATTTTAAACAGCGTCGATTTACCTGCACCGTTGGCACCAATAATACCGATGATGCCGCCACAGGGAAGGTTGAAATTTAAATCCTCAATCAACAATCGGTCACCAAAAGATTTGTAAACATTCTTTGCCTCTATTACAGCATTTCCAAGTCGGGGACCTGGTGGAATATAAAGTTCACGTGTTTCGTTACGTTTTTGATATTCAGTTGAAACCATTTCTTCAAATCGATTTATCCGAGCTTTGCTTTTTGCTTGTCTTCCCTTTGGGTTAGCTCTCACCCAATCGAGTTCTTCTTTAATTGCTTTTTGGCGAGCGGCTTGTTCATTTGACTCTTGTGCTAAACGTTGTTCTTTTTGTTCCAGCCAGCTACTGTAATTTCCTTGCCAAGGGATACCATGACCACGGTCAAGCTCTAAAATCCAACCTGCAACATTATCTAAAAAATACCGATCATGGGTGACAGCTATGACTGTTCCGGTAAATTCTTGTAAAAAATTTTCGAGCCAGGCAATAGACTCTGCATCTAAATGGTTTGTTGGTTCGTCAAGCAATATCATATCGGGTGAAGAAAATAATAATCGACATAATGCAACGCGACGTTTTTCTCCACCAGAGAGTATTTGAACACTTGAATCCCATGGAGGAAGGCGTAATGCATCGGCGGCAATTTCGAGTTTTCTTTCTATTTCCCATGCACCGGCAGTATCAATTTTATCTTGTAACTCGCCTTGCTCTTCAAGTAATTTGTTCATTTCCTCATCAGACATTGGTTCGGCAAATTTTGCACTAATATCATCAAAGCGCTTTAGCAAATTTTTAATGTCACTAATGCCTTGTTCTACATTGCCACGCACATCTTTGTCTAATTCAAGTTGAGGTTCTTGAGGTAGGTAGGCTATATTTATATTGGCTTGTGGTCGTGCCTCGCCATCAAAATCGGTATCAAGTCCTGCCATTATTTTTAGTAGGGTAGATTTACCTGAACCGTTTAATCCAAGCACACCTATTTTTGCACCAGGGTAAAATGACAGTGAGATATCTTCTATAATTTTTCGTTTTGGAGGAACGGTTTTACTCACTCCATTCATCGTAAAAATATATTGAGCCATAATTTGTATTAATTTTTGAGTTGTTGTGAATTTTAGTTTTAGATACTATTTATTGTTATACTTTTAATTATATTAAGCAGTGTAGCAATTGATTCTATTTTTGTGGAGTACTTTATGACTAATGTCTCAGTTTATATTGGTGAAAAATTAGCGCGTTATGGCTTTGGGCCTACTCATCCATTTGGTACAGATAGAATGTCAGCTTTTTGGGATTTTGCCGTGGAATCAGGGATTATAGATCGGGTTTCGCTTAAACAACCAGTTGATGCCACTATCGAGCAAGTTTTATTATTTCATACTACTGATTATTTAAAACACGTACAACAATGTTCAATGAATGGTGATGGTTATCTCGATGATGGCGATACTCCCGCTATAAAAGGTATCTTCGAAGCTGCATTAACAGTAGTTGGTACAACACTTGATGCGGTATCAAATGTAATGCAAAATAAAACTAAACGGGCTTTTATCCCAATAGCAGGGCTTCATCATGCGACTAAAAACTGTGCGGCTGGTTTTTGTGTTTTTAATGACTGCGCTATTGCCATAGAATATTTAAGAACTCATTTTGGTATTAAACGAATTGCTTATATTGATATTGATGCACACCACGGGGATGGTGTGTTCTACGCCTATGAATCTGATCCAGATTTAATTTTTGCTGATATTCACGAAGATGGCAAAACGTTATATCCAGGTACTGGAGCTGCAACGGAAGTGGGCACTGCAGATGCCGTCGGTACA
>CAYQUC010000025.1:0-40465 GCA_964420605.1 uncultured Thioalkalispiraceae bacterium
ATGCAGCACTACTCGTCATAATATTAATCCAATACCCCTTACTAAATAACTTTTTAAATGTGGCAATTAATTAACCTGCGTAAAATAATTTTAGCTTATATAACTTGACAATGAGTGTGAGGTACACATCATTTCGTAAAGATAATTAAAATTTATTTTATTAAGGTCTTTTTAATAAAGTTTAATCCAAATATTGCCGATAAGTTGGTATCGATAAATTCGGTTAAAAACAATACTTTTAAAGGGGTTATTGATGGCTTTATTGAATACCAGAGATATGATTGACGATAATTTAACGCTTTTCAGTTTGCCCGATATAGCCCTCCGAATAAATCAATTAATCGATGATCCAAGTAGCACCGCGGACGATATTGCAATTTTAATTTCACAAGATGCCGCTTTAACTATTCGATTATTAAAAATCGTCAATAGTCCATTTTATAATTTTGCATCACAAGTTGATACGGTGTCTAAAGCAATTTCAATTATTGGTACTCGTGAGTTACGCGATTTAGTCATGGCCACCGCGGTCATAGAAAAGTTTAATAAAATACCCGATGGACTAGCAAGTCCCGACAAATTTTGGCGACACAATATTGCATGTGCGACGGCAGCCAGAACCATCGCAAAACAACTTAAAATTAAAAACTCTGAACGATTGTACATCGCCGGCTTATTGCATGATATTGGAAAACTAGTAATGTATATTGGTTCTCCTGATTTATCTCGACAAGTATTAGAATTAACTAATCAGCCCGAAGTTGATACAAGCCAACTAGAGGAAATTGCATTTGGCTTTACTCACGGTGAACTCGGTGCAGAATTAATACGAGAATGGAATTTACCGGCTATTATAGAAACCACAACTCGATTTCATCACAACCCTTCTAAGGCACAAGAATATTCGGTTGAAGTATCGGTTATTCATTTGGCCAACAAAATTGCCAATCTAATTGAAGTACCGTTTGCAATTGATGATGACGTACCATTACACGACAATATCTGGATGTTACTTAGTTGTGATGAATCTGAACTTGCGATTTTAACGGAGCAATCAAACTCAAGCTATCTAGAAACTGTTGATATTATTTATAGTCAAAAATCGGCGTGATATACTACTGAGTTAGTTGAAAAAGTAATAATATGAGGGTAGGCTATTCCGATTTCCAAATCGAGATACAAGTTGTAACTCATTTTATAAATATTCATTTCAAGTATACTGTTAGCACTGTAACGTGAATATTAAGACAGAATAATTAATATTTCGTAAATAATTAATGCCGTATAAATAAAAACGATAGCATATATTGCATGGCGTACTTGTAAACCAAGAAACACCTCATAATGTTTATGTAACACCAAAATAACCATACCAAAAGCAGTAATCAAATATTTACTAAAAATAAAGCCATACAAACCCAAACCAATCAATATATCTGCAAAATAGTTTAATTCTACACCACCACGTTCTAATATTATCAAGGTCAAAAATGCATCTAATAGACTCAATAAAATAACAACTACGGATATCATGACTAAATGAGGCTCATGGCGATCAAAATATTTAAAATTATGCTTATCACTATAACGGCGGTGTTGGCTGCGAGCACCACGGTATAATATTCTGTCAATAAAATTTAAACTAGAAACACGGCGATCCAATTGATAACGACGACAATTATTTACATGCTTATAATTAATTTTTTCTAATTCAATTTTTTTCATAAAACACAACTAACATTTAATAAACAGTTTTAATCATTTTAACTTTAGGCAATGTACGAATAAATGCCCCATAAACCATAATGTAACAACAATAACCAGTTTGACATAACACCATAGAGCGAACAAATTTCATCTAATCAAATATTTTTTTTACTAAAATTAATAGCTTACAACCATAGAACTAAATTACTGAATTCAAGCCTAAGCATTTTCATCGGTTTAATAGCCAACATCGGTCTTGAAATTAACCTCGTTTGCTGCAAAATAAGGAAGCTAAATTCACGAAGTAAAATCATTCAATACATGAAGTTAACTATAGACTGGCGAAAGTAATACAAAATTACGAAGGAGCTTATATGAAACAAACATTTAGTGATGTAACCGAGCAACAATTTTCAGAACTCGATATTTTTCCTGGAACCAGTTGGAGTGTCTTAACCGAACCCGTCCCCGAAGGTTCAATTCACCGTTTAAAAATGAAAAAAGGAACTGTAATACCAGCGCATATCCATCCATCGGATGAATTTGTGTATGTTCTTGTCGGAACAGTAAAAACCGGAAGCCGTGTATGCCAACAAGGTACTTTTTGGAAAACACCTGCAGGTGTCCGACAAGGACCCCATGAAGCAATGACCGATGTGGAATTAATGACGATTCGCCTTGGTCCAATGGGCGAGTTTGAATAATAATACGATTATTATTAGTAGCGCAGTTAATTTCAACTGCGCTAAATCCAGTAACTACACATTACTCAGTTTCTTGTATTGTAACGCCATCAAGAGCTGCTGACATTGAGGCAGGATCTCCTTGAGAATCTCCTAGTTTAATCATTAAACGTAATTCATTAGCAGAGTCAGCATGGTTAATGGCATCTTCATAAGTAATATTACCTTCGTTATAAAGTTTATATAAAGCTTGATCAAATGTAATCATGCCTTGCTGTCCTGATTTTGCCATTAACTCTTTTAATTTTACAACTTCACCTTTGCGTATTAAATCCGACGCAAGAGGAGAGTTAATTAATATTTCCGATGCCATCACTCGACCTTTACCATCCGGAGTTGGTATGAGTTGCTGTGCTACTAGTGATTTTAAATTTAACGATAAATCCATTAATAACTGTTGACGACGTTCATCCGGAAAAAAGTTAATAATACGATCCAATGCTTGGTTAGCATTATTCGCATGTAAGGTTGCCAAACAAAGGTGCCCGGTTTCAGCAAACACAATAGCATGGTCCATAGTTTCGCGTGTTCGTATTTCACCAATTAAAATAACATCGGGTGCTTGTCGTAAAGTATTTTTTAATGCAATTTCAAATGACTCGGTATCAATCCCCACTTCACGTTGCGTAATAATACAACCTTTATGTTGATGGATGAATTCAATAGGATCTTCAATACTAATAATATGGCCGGTACTATTTTGATTTCTAAATCCAATCATTGCCGCTAGTGAAGTTGATTTACCGGAACCTGTAGCACCAACAAAAATAACTAAACCACGTTTGGTCATGGCTAAATCTTTAATCACTGGAGGAAGATTTAATTCTTCAATCGTTGGAATGGTGGTTTCAATTTTTCGTAGCACCATGCCAGCATGATTCCGTTGTTGAAATGCACTAACACGAAATCGACCTATACCTGATGCACTTAACGCAAAATTACATTCGTTTTCACTTTCAAACTGTTCACGTTGAGTTGGTGTCATAATTGAATACACAATTTCTTTGGCTTGAATCGGCGTTAAACTTGCCTGAGACACCGGTGTTATTCGACCATGAACTTTTAAACTCGGCGCAACACCCGCTGTTATAAATAAATCAGATGCATTTTTATGCACCATTAGTTTAAGCAACGAATCAAAATCCATAGTCTATTCCTATATAATACTAATTAATATTCTTTATTTATTTACGCAAAATCATCTTTGTTCATGGCACGCATTCTCGCATCTTGCTTACTAATAACACCACGTCGAACCAAGTCAGACAAGTTTTGATCCAAGGTTTGCATTCCAATGTTTTGCCCGGTTTGAATTGCGGAATACATCTGCGCCACCTTATCTTCACGAATCAGATTTCTAATTGCAGGCGTGCCAATCATAATTTCATGCGCGGCTACCCGACCACCACCGATTTTCTTTATCAAAGTCTGTGATATTACGGCACGTAATGATTCAGATAACATCGAACGAACCATGTCTTTTTCTGCAGCAGGAAATACATCAATAATTCGATCAATTGTTTTAGCTGCCGAACTGGTGTGCAAAGTGCCAAACACTAAATGCCCGGTTTCGGCTGCAGTTAATGCTAATCGAATGGTTTCTAAATCGCGTAATTCCCCCACCAGAATAATATCAGGATCTTCTCGTAATGCTGATCGTAACGCTTCATTAAAGCCTAGCGTGTCTCGATGCACTTCACGCTGGTTTACCAAACATTTCTTACTTTCGTGCACAAATTCAATTGGATCTTCAACCGTTAGGATATGGCCGTATTCTGAGTTGTTTTTATAATCCACCATGGCTGCCAGTGTGGTGGATTTACCCGAGCCAGTGGGTCCAGTAACCAACACCATCCCCCGAGGATTATCGGAGATATCTTTAAATATTGGGGGGGTACTCAATTCTTCTAAGCTTAAAATATTTGATGGAATCGTCCGAAATACCGCACCCGCACCACGATTATGGTTAAATGCGTTAACCCTAAATCGAGCAACACCTTTTATCTCAAATGAAAAATCCGTTTCGAAGTATTCTTCAAAATCTTTACGCTGTTTGTCACTCATAATATCGTATACCAGAGAATGAACGACTTTATGATCCATTGGCGGTACATTGATACGCCGAATATCACCATCAACACGAATCATGGGTGGTAAACCAGCCGAAAGATGCAAATCCGATGCACCATTTTTAACACTAAAAGCGAGAAGTTCCGTAATATCCATCAGTAATTTGTTTTCCTGTGCTTTTCTAATCTGTTTAACTTATTTGATTAAGCTTTTATTTATTAATATACAACACATTTCGTTTATCGGTCATGTTTCATTATTCTATAGTAAGACAAATAAAGATATTGGTGTCTTTTCAGTATAGTTAACAAGTAAAATAGCCAAATGACAAGGAACAACATCCAAAACCGCGTAATCAATGTGTTATCTCGGATTAATGCCGCTGAATCACGTTATCAGCGCCAAGCAAACTCTATAAAACTACTCGCAGTGAGTAAAACCCAGACTATATCGGCTATTGAAGCTGCGATTGCTGCAGGATTACGCAGCTTTGGAGAAAACTACCTACAAGATGCATTGCCTAAAATCGAATATTTTGCGAATTTAACACGCCACCATCATAACCAAGACAGCAATCCGCAAATTGACTGGCATTTTATCGGCCCAATACAGTCGAACAAAACCGCGAAAATTGCTGAAAATTTTAATTGGGTCCACAGTGTCTCACGACTATCCATCGCAACCCGTTTAAGCCAACAACGGCCTGATCATTTACCCGATATTAATGTCTGTATTCAAGTTAATATTGATGGTGGTGAAAAAAAATCCGGCATTACTGCCGAACAATGCCTTGAATTTGCGCAGCAAATAAGCCAACTACCCAAACTAAAATTACGCGGCATAATGGCCATACCTGAACCCAGAACTGAACTGTCACAACAACGTAGCGCGTTTAACAATGTTCATGAGCTGTTTCAGCAATTACAGCAGCATGGCTTCAAGCTTGATACCTTATCGATGGGTATGTCAGCGGATCTTGAAGCTGCAATTGCAGAAGGCAGTACCCTAGTTCGTATTGGAACGGATATTTTTGGTAGTCGTAATTAATTCAAAAATTTACATTAAATAGTGTGCTATATGATTCTAGTAGTACCGAAGACTTTATTTAAACTCCGAATTCGAGTAACTTATCAATATGAATATAAATAACAAAATTGCTTTTTTAGGGGGCGGTAACATGGCGCGCAGCCTCATTAGTGGACTGCTTAAAAGTGGCGTTGAAGCCAGTCAGTTGCATGTCTCCGATCCAGATGAAGCAAACCGAGCCTTACTGCACGCCGACTTTGCCATTGCCACAGGTAGTTCAAATCAAGTAGCAATTACCAACGCAGATATTGTGGTGTTTGCCGTTAAACCCCAAGTCCTTAAGGACGTTATTTCAGAATTAACAATTGATGCCAATTGCACAAAGTTATTCATTAGCATCGCAGCCGGAATACCAGAGCCTATGATCCATAAATGGTTAGGTTTTGATGCGGCTATCGTGCGCTGTATGCCCAACACTCCGGCCTTAGTAGAATCGGGCGCAACTGCGCTGTTCGCTAATGCCCAAGTTAACTCCCAACAACACGATACCGCAGAATCCATCATGCGCGCTGTGGGTCTAACAGTATGGCTGGAACGAGAATCGGATATGGATGCGGTTACCGCATTATCTGGTAGTGGCCCAGCCTATTTTTTTCTGGTGATGGAAGCCATGGAACAATCGGCAATAAAAATGGGACTCGATGCTAAAATAGCACGTATTCTGTGTTTACAAACCGCCCTCGGCGCAGCAAAGCTCGCAATCGAAGTGCAACAAGATCCGGCCGAGTTACGCAAAAAAGTTACCTCACCGGGAGGCACCACCGAAGCAGCAATCACGGAGTTTCAAAATGGTGGTATGATGGAGTTGTTTTCTCGTGGTTTATTTGCTGCTCAACAACGCGCAAAAAGCCTGGCAGATGAATTAGGAGATTAAAATACAATGTATTTTTTCAGTAGTGCAATGGCCTTGGTCATCAAATTATTTTTTGGATTTTTTATTTTTGCTTTAATCGTTCGCTTTATCATGCAATTAGTACGCGCCGACTACAGTAATCCGGTTGGAACGTTTATTGTAAAAGTAACCAACCCCGCACTCAAACCATTACGCCGTTTCATCCCCGGTTTATGGGGCATCGATCTGTCATCACTAGTATTAGTTGTCGCCGTACAGTGCTTGGAAATTATCTTGGTTAACTTACTGCCAGGCCGACAATTACCCGATATTTCAAGCCTGCTATTACTGACCGTTGGGCAACTGGCTGACACGGTTATTACAATTTATTTTATTTGTATTTTTGTCGTCGTAATTGCAAGCTGGGTTACACAAGGTTCTTATAATCCAGTGTTAAATTTAATTCAGCAATTAATTGAACCTCTGATGCGCCCTATTAAGCGCATGATACCACCGATGTCTGGTTTAGATTTATCGCCACTAATCGCAATTGCTCTATTAATTTTTGCAAAATTTCTTATTGCTGCACCGATATTATTTTATGCCGATCCACTAGGCACATACCGCTAATGCGGAATAAAATGAATATTTGTTACACGATATAGTATCAAAATTGTTAGTAACACGAGATAATGCACCATGTTATAGTTTAAAAAATGGCACACTGAGTTTACGCGTCACTATCCAACCCAATGCCAGTTGTGATGAAATAGTAGGCACTTATGGCAATTCCATTAAAATACGTTTAAGTGCTAAACCTATTGCAGGTGCAGCCAACAAACATTTGATTAAATATTTAGCAAAGTGCTTTAAGATTAAAAAGATTCAGATTAAAATACGAAGTGGTCTAAGCAGTCGTACAAAAACACTTGAAATCGACGGGCTAGACACTATTCCTGATATTTTATGCTGAAATTAAACTATTATTTAGTATTATTAAGAACAACATCACAAATTGTATATACAATTAGAATAAAGCTTTTTATTTGTTTGCCGCTATAGAAGAATATCAACCGCAAGTTGAGCAAAAAGCATACAAACTTGAACGAAATAACTAAAACACCTTTTTTCAGGAACGGATTAACGCTATATTGTTGTTAAAGAAAGGAATTTGAGGTTTTACGAAATGGCAAAAGACCGTTTTACAGATCAAATGCAAGCCTACGGCCGCTGGAAGCATGATTTAATTTCATCAATGGATAAGTACAAAGATTGGTTGATCGACAATCAAATGTCTACTCCTGAAGCTGAGTTACGTATATTTGAACTTATTGAAACATTAAAATCCGATCAGCTTACAATTGCTTTTGTGGCTGAATTTGCTCGTGGTAAAACCGAATTAATCAACGCCATTTTCTTCTCAGAATATGATCGACGCTTGCTGCCCTCAGATGCCGGTCGAACCACCATGTGCCCTACTGAATTATTTTACGATTCTGAATCAAGCAAAAGTTACATTCGTTTATTACCAATCGAAACCCGTTTGGAAGAAATGAGCATATTAGAGTACAAACGAATCCCGATTCATTGGACTTCAATTGATCTTGATACCACCTCATCTGAAAATATGGCAACAGCTTTTAGAGAAGTCGTTCGAACCAAATCCGTTACTATTGAAGAAGCGCAACGATTAAATCTATTTGAAGAGTCAGAAGTTCATGATGGCATGATCGATATACCAATGTGGCGTCATGCACTAATCAGTTTTCCGCATCCGTTATTGCAAGAAGGCTTAACCATTCTTGATACTCCCGGTTTAAATGCGATTGGCAGCGAACCTGAATTAACACTAAACATGTTGCCCAATGCACAAGCTGTTATTTTCATTCTGGCAGCGGACACCGGTGTCACTAAGTCAGATATGAGCATGTGGACTAATCACGTCAAACCACTTGAAGATGATGGCAAGCATGGCCGAATAATTGTATTAAACAAAATAGACACCTTATGGGATGAGCTTAAAGACGACGCGAGTATTGCTAAAACAATTAATGCACAGCGTCAAACTGCAGCAAAAATGCTCGGTATCGATGCCACCAATGTTTTTCCAGTATCCGCTCAAAAAGGCCTGTTAGCCAAAATTCGCCACGACACCGAATTGTTAAACAAAAGTAATATATTAACCTTAGAATCTATCTTATCACAGGATATATTACCTCAAAAACAAATAATTGTACGCGATAATGTCGTCGCAGAAATCGGTTCGATGGCAAAAACATCGTATGATTTAATTGCATCACGCTTATTAGATTCGCATAAACAATTAAAAGACTTACAAGGTTTAAGTGGCAAAAATGAAGATGTCATCCAACACCTAATGAAAAAGACTCGTCAAGAACAAGTGACTTATCATAAGAGTGTTGAAAGTTTTCAGTCGAATAAAAAAATATTTTCAGAACAAATGAAAAAATTAATGCTTATTCTGAGTATTACCGAGTTAGATCATGTCATGTCAGATACCCGAAAAAGCATGTCAAAAACCTGGACAACCGGTGGCTTAAAATCAAACATGAAAGCCTTCTTTGATGTCATAACCGCGATGACGCGAGATGCTTCACGACAAGTTGACCAGCTCAATACCTTGATTCAAACAATCTACCGAAATTTTAATAAAGAGCATGGCTTGCAAGAAACTAAACCTCGCTTATTTAGTTTCACTAAATATAAACGGGATATGGATCGTTTATATAACGAAGCAGAAGCCTACCGTCGCAGTAGCCTCACCACCATGACAGAGCAAAGTTTTGTGGTTAAAAAATTCTTTATCTCCATGGTGAGTCATGCCCGAAATACATTTTATAACGCAAATCAAGATTCGGCTACCTGGGGTAAGGCAGCCATGGCACCGTTGGTTGCTCGAATTAAAGAGCACAAATCACAAATGGAAAAACGCCTAGAAAGCTTACGCAAAATTAACGAATCTCGAAACACCTTACAAGGACGCATCACCGAACTTGAAACAACAACCGCAAAATTAAAAGAACAGTTAAACGATATTAATGTGTTAATGGAAACCATTAACAAACCTTTAGAATCATTTGCTAATGATTCTAGCGATGGTAATGCGGCTGTAGCTTAAAATTGAGAATTACGCGAATAATTAATTAATAGTCCTATCAAAGAACCACATTCGACATTAAATCAGTTGCACCAATAACTTCGGCTGTTTAGACTGCGTGATTAGTAACGTAAATTGGAAGTAATTGGTTTATAAATAACCTGAACTCAGAATTAGTATTTTTGTACTTCAACTAGAAAAAAATGAAAATAGAGGACTTAAATGCTGGATAAACTCGCAAAACCTGTTTATGACCGGAGCACTAAGTAAATATTTAATTTATTCCTCATATTTTTCTTATCTCAAGTTCAGGTTAAATAGTATAATGCCGCCGTATCATGTCAGATAATACACCAACAAATTCAGTGGGGATTGTATCTTCACAGATCATCGAGTTTAATAATCCCATTGATTTACAATGTGGCATTACCTTGCCCAGCTATGAATTAATAGTTGAAACTTATGGCAATCTAAATAAGGACAAAGACAATGCGATTTTAATTTGTCATGCACTCAGTAGTGATCATCATGCTGCGGGTAAATATACCGATGCTGACAAAAAACCGGGGTGGTGGGATGCTTATATTGGGCCAGGCAAACCTATTGACACCAATAAATTTTTTGTTGTCTGTTCAAATAATATTGGCGGTTGCAAAGGTTCAACAGGTCCAATGCATCTTAACCCAACAAGTAATAAACCCTATGGCCCTGATTTTCCAGTGGTCACGGTTCTTGATTGGGTTAATAGCCAAAGACAATTAATGGAAAAATTTAACATTACACAATGGGCTGCCGTTGTTGGTGGTAGCCTCGGTGGTATGCAAGCATTGCAATGGTCCATTAGTTATCCAAATGCAGTGCGTCATTGTGCGGTGATTGCTGCTGCACCAAAATTGTCAGCACAAAATATTGCATTTAATGAAGTGGCCCGGCAGTCTATTATGTCGGATCCTGATTTTCACCATGGACATTATTACGAACATAATACCATTCCACGAAATGGTATTATGCTGGCCCGAATGCTCGGTCATATTACCTATTTATCAGACACTGCAATGGGCAATAAATTTGGACGTGAACTACGCGATGGTTCATTAACCTATGGTTATGATGTTGATTTTCAAGTTGAAAGTTATTTACGTTATCAAGGAAAATCATTTGCAGAACGTTTTGATGCCAATACCTATTTATTAATGACCAAAGCATTAGACTATTTTGATCCTGCAAGCGAGCATGATGATAACCTAGCAACAGCATTATCAAATACCAAGGCAAAATTTTTTATTGCAGCCTTTACCAGCGATTGGCGTTTTTCACCAGAACGCTCCCGCGAAATCGTTAAAGCATTATTGGATAAAAATATTGATGTCAGCTACACCGAAATTGAAGCAAATCAAGGCCATGACGCATTCCTAATGCCAATTCCGCATTATTACAACGTTTTCAAAGCTTATATGGAAAATGTTTCTAAGGAGTGCCAAGATGGAAAATAATATCAGACTTCGACCTGAAATTAAGGCCATCATAGAATGGATTAAACCCAACTCACGAGTATTGGATCTGGGCTGTGGCGATGGCGCACTATTAAAATATCTTCAAGACAATCTTAACGTCACTGGTTACGGTTTGGAAATTGATAATGATAATATTGTTCAGTGTATTAAAAATGGTGTCAATGTCATTCAAACCAATCTCGATGCAGGTTTATCAGATTTTGATAATAATTCGTTCGACTATGTGATTATGACTCAAACCTTACAAGCAATTCAGCATCCCGATAAATTATTAGATGAAATGTTGCGTATTGGCCGAGAAGGTATTATCACTTTTCCAAACTTTGGCTATTGGTCTTGTCGTCTACAGTTATTATTTGGACGTATGCCCGTAACAACCAGTTTGTCACACCAATGGTACAATACCCCCAATATTCATCTCTGTACTTTAAGTAATTTTGAAGATTTGTGTCACGCTAAATCCATTAAAATTCTAAATCGCACCGTAGCTGATGATCAATACTTAAATCACCTTTTAATTAAATTATTTCCAAATTTAATGGCACAAACGGCCTTGTATCGAATACAAGCACTAAATTAATTAGACTCAATCTGATTGTCTAGTATAAAATGGCTGGTTTTTCACTATAGAGTTCCTTATTGGTACTCCTATTACCGTTAAACATTTGAATTTTAATACTTTTATTAGCTCCTATTGACCTTAAAAAATTCGAAATCTGTACAGTCCTAATACTGCTTTAGACCCCCTAGGCTTAATAATATCTCGCACCACAACTGTATATTGGTCTATAGTTTAAGTGTACGTAGGGAGAACCTGGAGGAAATAAATGATGATGACAGTTAAGAAAAATATTTTAACGCTCACTGTAGCACTATTTTTTGCAATGATTAGTAATGTTAGTGCTGAACAATTTAAAGATTATGGTGATTACGTGGTGCATTACAATGCCTTTACAACGGATGTGTTACAAGCTGAAATAGCTAAACATTATAAAATTAGACGTAGCAAAAATAGAGGAATGATAAATATATCAGTGCAACGCAAAAACGATTCGCAAGATGCTGTTACAGCCGCAGTGTCAGGAACGGCCAGTAATTTAACCGGTCAGCTTAAAAGTTTAAGCATGAAAGAAATAAAGGAAGGTAAGGCCATTTACTATATTAGTGACTTTTCAGTTACCAATCGAGAAACTCTTGATTTTTCAGTTAACATTAAAGTCGACGGTAAAGATAAGCCACTTAAAGTAACTTTTCGCCAACAATTTTTTACCCGCTAATAATATTTAACATAGTCAATCTTTACGCTAAATATCCTCACCCAGTTAATTTAATGTGGGTGAGGACTTTAATAGCAATGAGTAATCACTCCACTGAATTTAAAAAGCCTTAATGCCACGATACAACATGAGTAGTGCAAAACTCATAACCACAAGTCCTACGACCGAACGTAACCAAGCTAATTGAAACCACTTTGTCACCTGCTGTGCGAACACTCCAATTAATAATAAGTTGGGTAAGGTACCCAGCCCAAAACTTAACATCAATAACCCACCCTGCACTGCACTACCCGCACTCATTGACCAAATCAACATGCTATACACCAGTCCACACGGTAACCAACCCCAGATAATACCTAAAAATAATGCATCTCGAGCTCGAGTGACAGGAATAAAACGACGACCATATGGTTCTATACGTCTCCAGATAACACTACCGGGTTTCTCAAGAAAGCGTAATAAACTTGACCAGTTAGCCAAATACAATCCCAGCAACAACATAAATAGTGCTGCAAACATTTGCAAAATTATCTGGGCTTTATTAATAAATAACCAATTAGCAAGCCACCAACCAATACCACCAACTAAAACACCCGCTAAAGTATAAGAGCAAATACGGCCTATATTGTAAAACGTTAAGATAAGAAATTTATGTTGAGTTAAATTTACGGTAGTTGTTGCGGATGGTAATGAGTTGTTGGAAATTATTTTGGATTTTGATCCCGATATTAATGGCGGTAATTTAATATTAATACTTAAAGCACTGACTATACCACCACACATTCCAGCACAATGCACACCACCTAACAAACCTGCTAGCAGTGCGCCCAATAATGTAAATTCATCAATCATCACTGTGTCGTTTATTGGCTATCAGACTGAATATTTAATGTTTGCTGTTTCATAATATACAAAATCAAAATAATAATGGGTATCCCAATCACCGTAGTAGCAATAAAAAAGTTCGAATAACCAATATTATCAACTACAGTACCAGAGTATGCACTTAAAGTTTTAGGTAATAATGTCATAACCGAACTAAGAATAGCATATTGTGTCGCCGTAAATGTCAAACTCGTTAAACTTGATAAATAAGCAACAAAAGCGGCCATAGAGAGCCCTGCACTCAAATTATCGGCCGCAATAACGAGGGTTAACGCAACCAAATCATGCCCCGTATAGGATAAATAAATAAATAATAAATTGGTTGCGGCTGATAAAATAGCGCCCAATAATAAAATCCGCATAACACCAAATCGTATACTCAAAATGCCCCCCATAAAACCGCCGACAATTGTCATTATCAAGCCAAACGTTTTTGAGGTATAACCAATTTCTTCTTTAGTAAAACCCAAATCGGTATAAAATATATTAGCCAAAGTACCTAGTAAAATATCAGAAATTCGATATAGACCAACCAATAACAAAACAAACACGAAGATATTTTTATAACGAATAAAAAAATCATAAAAAGGTTCAATATACGTTGAAAAAACCATTTCCCTATTAATAATTTTCATCAACACCAAACTATACGATACTAAAATAGCAAATAACAGCGATGCCAAAAGACGAAACGATTCAATAAAAAAACCAGTTTTAGCAAGCGAACCACTATAAACAATATCTTTAAAATAAAGATAACAAATAATAAAGCTACTAACAAAAGTTGCAAACAAAAAGATAAAGCGCACATAATCTAACAAATTGTGCAGGTAATGTTTTTCTGCTTGACGACTTTTCGGCTCTTTTATCAGCAAGGTGGTGATAATACCAATTAGCATGAAACCAGCCATAATAAAATAAGTTTGTTGCCAAGCAGCATACTGATACTCACCATCAACACCCAGTTTTGCTGCAATGATTAACGAACCGGCTCCCGATACCACCATACCAATGCGATACCCAGCGATATAGATTGCTGACATAGCAGCTTGATTATCGGCATCAGCCGCCTCAATACGATAAGCATCAATAACAATATCTTGTGTTGCCGCAGAAAATCCCAATACGATAACAGCAATAGCCATTCCTTTTAAACCAAATGCAGGATCGACCATTGCCATTGCAACAATTGCACCGGCGATAGCCAGTTGCGAAACGAGTAACCAACTGCGTCGCCGTCCCAATGCTGAAAATAGAATTGGTAATGGTAATTTATCAATTAAGGGAGCCCAAATAAACTTAAACGAAAATGCCAGAGCACCCAACGCAAAGTAAGTTACTTCAGCTCGAGAAACACCTGCTTCCCGTAACCAAATAGACAACGACGAAAAAATTAACAGCAGTGGTAGCCCTGCCGAAAAGCCCAAAAACAGCATGACAACAATTTTTGGTTTAAAGTAGGACAGTAAAGCCTCATGCCAACTATGGCCAGCTGATTTCTTTATGTTGTTTAACGGCTCAGTCATAAGTTATGAATTAAATAGAAACTAAAAATTTTTAAATTGTATACTCATAATCAATAATTAACGGCGCATGATCAGAATACCAATTATCTTTATAGGTTGAGGTTTTTTTCGCGGTAACACCCACAATTGGCGTTGCTACTTGATAGTCAATACGCCAACCCACATTATTTGCTCGTGCTTGCCCTCGATTGGACCACCAGGTATATTCATCTGGTTTTTTATTAATTTCACGAAAGGCATCAATATAACCACGCGTGGTAAATAACTCTTGCAACCAATCACGTTCTTCCTGAGTAACGCCAGAGTTTTTTAAGTTTCCCTTAAAATTTTTAATATCAATTTCTTTATGCACAATATTCCAATCGCCACAAATTATAAACTCACGTTTTTTCCGACGGAAGCCTTTTAACACGTCCATCAATCGTGCCATAAAATCTAACTTATTGGTATGACGTTCATCACTTGATGAACCCGATGGTAAATATAACGACGCTATACTTATCTTTCCAAAATCAGCCTGAATATACCGACCTTCAGTATCGCAATGCTCCCAACCTAGCCCACGGGTCACTTTATCGGGCTTGGTTTTACAATATAGTGCAACACCGCTATAGCCTTTTTTTACAGCATCAAAATAATAACAGTAGTATCCTTTTGGATGAAACACCGGATCATCGAGCTGCTCTTCTTGAGCCTTGGTTTCTTGAATGCAAACGACATCAGCTTTTTGCGCAGCCAACCACTCAAAAAATCCCTTTTTATTCGCGGCTCGAATACCATTAACATTTGCCGTTATAATTCGCATTTATTTACACCCAGTAATTTCTAATACGGTGTATCATACACCAAATTACCAATCACTTCGTAACCAGGTTTAACCTTATGCAAGCTTACAAAAAAGAATTTATTGAATTTGCCCTTTCCTATAACGTGCTACGATTTGGAGAGTTCACCTTAAAATCAGGTCGAACCAGCCCTTATTTTTTTAACACTGGTCTATTTAACACTGGCGAAGCCTTGCATAAATTGGGAATTTATTATGCCAAAGCGATTATAGAATCGGGAATTAAATTTGATGTTATCTTTGGTCCAGCTTACAAAGGTATTCCATTAGCCTGCAGTTGTGCTGCAGCATTATATGATGTGCATGGTCAAAATGTGTTTTACAGCTTTAATCGCAAAGAAGTAAAAAAACACGGCGAAGGCGGCTCAATTGTAGGCGCGCCGCTCGAAGGCAATATTTTAATTATCGACGACGTAATATCGGCCGGCACCGCTGTACGCGAATCGATTGCGATTATACAAAATGAAAATGCTACTGTTGCCGGTGTCACCATTTCGATGGATCGACAAGAACGCGGTCAAGACAAATTATCCGCCATCCAGGAAGTGGAGCAACAGCATAAAATCCCCGTTATTAATATAATCGGCTTAGCTGATTTAATTGAATATCTCGATAAACACGGCGATAACAAATTGCATTTACGCGCAATCGAGACTTATCGTGAGCAATACGGGGTTAACTAACATTGTTAGTACTGTTAATTTAACCAATAATTAACGTGATCCCCACGCTAATACTCAGGATTTCAAACACTACTTTAATCCACTTATTGCCTTGGCGGATACTTAAGTGCGCGCCGCTGTATCCCCCAATAAGCGAACCCAATAATAATGGTGCTATCCAATCCCAAATAATGGCCGTTTGTAAACCTAGGGTTAATGCTCCAAATCCATTCCAAAATAATCCAACCAATATTAAGGTGTATGCCACGGCATTTTTATAATCAAAGCCAAACCACCGAACTAACCAAATAGTAACGAATAAGCCGGTTCCAGAGGTTAGGGAGCCATTTAAAATGCCAATGAACAATAACACTGACATTCCTACGGTTACTCGATATTTATCAAGTATTAGTAACTGTTGGTGTTGTCCTAATTTAGCCTGAAACCTGGAATACACTCCTAACAAAAGTGTCAATATACCTAGACTAATCTCGGCAACACGATCCGGGATACCCACTACAATATTTGCCCCAATAAAAACCCCGGGCAAACCACTAATCAAAATCATTGCACTATACTGCCGATTCAGAGCTGATTCTCGGTAATGCCGAATACTCGCCCCAATACCAAGTGCAACACTCGCAAGTTTGTGTGTAGCAAGTGCCGAACTAAAGGTTGCCCCCAAAAATAGCAATGCAGGTAATTGAAATAAGCCCGCGCCACCACCTGCAAATGCCGAAAATGCATTAGCAAATAATGAAATAGTAAATAAAATGATAAAATCCAATAAAATGCACTCTTTGAAACTAAACTAGGTACTATCTTTTCATATATAATTTATACTCAAACTACAACAGTTTACTATTTAGTTTTTTACTTATGATCCCATTTGCTACAATTACACGCTACTCGTTACTAACCACGGCCATCATCTTGTCATTTCCCGCCCACGCAGGAATTAAATGCTGGAAAACGGCTGATGGTGTACGGGAATGCGGTTATCAGGTACCCAATGAGTACCAAAAGGGCCGCATTGAAGTTTTAAATAAAAATGGTGTTGTTGTCCGCATTATTGCTGCTCCTAAAAATAAAGAAGAACTGGCAGAAGATGCACGCCATAAAAAACAGCTCGCGAAAATTGCTGAACGTAAACGTAAAGATCGCCTATTACTCAGAACCTTCACCACTGAACGCGACTTAATTATTGCGCGTGACAATAAAGTCTCGGCGGTACAAAGTCTCATTGAAATCACCCAAAGTAATAATAATAATGTTCAATATAATCTACAAAACTTGCGCGAACAGGCAGGTAATTATGAGCGCGGTGGTAAACCGTTACCAAAGTCGTTACTCGAAAAAATTAAATCTAGTGATGCTCAAATTTCATACAACAACACTAACATCAAGAAGCGACAATCTGAAATAGCTAAAATTAAAAAAGAATATAAATTTAATTTAGAACGATTTCGATACCTAAAAGACCAACAAAAAAGATAAGAAAGTGATTTAAAAATCCTTACTTAAAACTGTCTTGTAGCAATTCCCACTGATCTTGCCACATTAGTAATGGCTTACGTTCAAATGTACTTCGGACAAATTGATTTAAGCGTCCTTCAACTATTGCGAGTAACATATTTGCTATCGATGAAATTGGTGCTGTTGGTGACACTTGCTGTTTCATTTCACCTTCACGCAGTATTTGACGTAACTGAGTTTCTATTCGATCATAGAATTGACTTAGTCTTCCTCGAAGACGTTCATTCTCACCAATTAATGCATCACCAACTAGTATTCGAGTGATTCCTGGATTACGTTCTGAAAAACCCAGTATTAAAATTAATATTTTCTCACAGCGCTTAATGGAATGAGTTTCTTCCTGCATGATTCGATTAATTAAGCCGAATATTGATTCCTCAATAAACTCAATTAAACCTTCAAACATTTTTGCTTTGCTTGGA
Organism: uncultured Thioalkalispiraceae bacterium; assembly: GCA_964420605.1. Lineage (GTDB taxonomy): Bacteria > Pseudomonadota > Gammaproteobacteria > UBA6429 > Thiohalophilaceae > CAYQUC01. Next base: position 18,223 of record CAYQUC010000025.1, read on the forward strand.
AAGTGGCGGTATAAAGCGGCTTCAGAAACACCAACCGATTTTGCTAAAGCGGCAGTAGTAATTCTTTCGCCAGGATGTAGTTCTAGTTCTCTTGCTAGTGCTTGTAGTATTTGGTCTCGTCTACTGATTTTTTTATTCATTATTTTCAAACTTTATTGTTATAATTCTTATTGCCTTACTAAACCTTATCGTACTGACTAACTGCGCATGAGGGTCCCTACACCCTCGTCGGTAAATATTTCTAATAATACCGCATGATCAACTCGCCCATCGATAATGTGAGAAGTGGTCACACCAGATTGCACAGCATCTAATGCGCATTTTACCTTAGGTAACATTCCGCCGTAAATTATTTTTTTTTCAATTAATTTAGTGATTTCTTTTGATGTTAGCCCCGTTAATAGATTGTTGTCTTTATCTAAAATTCCTGGGGTATTGGTCAATAAAATTAATTTCTCTGCATTTAACGTTGACGCAACTTTACCAGCAACCAAGTCAGCATTAATATTATAGGACTCACCATTTTCACCTACACCTATAGGTGCAATCACTGGAATAAAATCACCTTGAGTTAACATGTTAACGACACTCGCATCGATATCAGTAACTTCCCCTACATGACCTATATCAATAATTTCTGTCGACTTAAACTCAGGTGCATCCAGTGTAGCATTTCTCGTTATTTCTAATTTTTTGGCGCGAATGAAATTACCATCTTTTCCTGTTAGCCCTACTGCTCGACCACCTTGTTGATTTATTAAATTTACAATATCTTTATTGACCAGACCGCCTAAAACCATTTCTACAACATCCATGGTTTCGCTATCGGTAACTCGCATACCATTAACAAACTTACTTTCTTTGCCAAGTTTAGTTAAGACATCCGCAATTTGTGGGCCACCACCATGTACAACAACAGGGTTCATACCGACTAATTTCATTAATACGATATCACGAGCAAAACCCTTTTTAAGATTATCATCTACCATGGCATTACCACCGTATTTCACTACGATCGTTTTATTTTTAAATCGTTGGATATAAGGTAGGCCCTCACTAAGAACATGGGCAATATTCATTGCTGATTGACTGTCTAAACTCATATGTGAACTATATAGTTAATCGTTATACCAATGCAATAAATCAGTGCAATAAAGCAACAAATATAATTTTGATATTAATAAAGTAAAAGTTAAATGGGGGGTATTGTAACAGACTGGATAGTAAATTAAATGTGTTAAATTAATGAGTTTAACACATTTAATTATTACTAAAATTGTTAAAAAGGTAATTTAATATTGGCGTTAATCGCTAACACTTGTTTTCTAAACTGATCTTGAATTCGTTCAATTGCAGCCTGATCTTTTCCTTCAAAACGAAATACTAATGTCGGAGTCGTGTTTGAAGCACGAACTAAACCCCAACCATCATCATAATCCGCTCTTATTCCATCTATCATTAGTATATTGGCGCTGCCAAAATCAGCATTATCGTACATTTTTTCCATAAATTCATGGTGCTCACCTTCGACCATTTTCAAATGTAACTCAGGCGTATTAACCATATCCGGTATTGCAGCTAATACTTCTTTTGGTTTTCGTGTATCTTTCGATAATATCTCAAGTAAACGCGCTCCTGAATATAATGCATCATCAAAACCATACCAGCGTTCTTTAAAGAATATATGCCCACTCATTTCACCTGCCAGCAAAGCTCCCGTTTCTTTTAGTTTTGCTTTTATAAAAGAATGGCCGGTTTTCCACATAAGCGGTTCTCCGCCTTTTTCCCAGATGTGTTTGGTTAAATTACTAGTACACTTCACGTCAAAAATAATTTTGGCACCCGCTTCGCGCGATAAGATATCGGTTGCAAACAACATGAGTAATCGATCAGGCCAAATAACATTTCCATCTCCGCTAATAACACCAAGACGATCACCATCACCATCGAACGCAAAACCGATATCTGCTTTTTGAGTTTTAACCGCTTCGATAAGTTGAACTAAATTTTTGGGTTGACTTGGATCTGGATGGTGGTTTGGAAATGTCCCATCAACATCACAAAACAATTCAATAACATCACAACCCATTTTACGAAATAAATCCGGTGCGATAACGCCAGCAACACCGTTGCCACAATCTATAACAACTCTTATTTTGCGTGACATTTTCACATCATCAGTAACTCGCTTAACATAAGCATCGGTAACTTTGGCGGTATCATAACGTCCTTCACCGCTAACAAAATCTTTAGCAATAATTCGGTTATATAAAGCTTGAATAGCATCCCCCGACAACGTGTGACCTCCAATCATCATTTTGATGCCATTATAATTTGGGGGATTATGGCTGCCTGTTAACATTACACCCGTACCATTTGTCGCTGTTGTTGCAACAAAATACAACAATGGTGTTGGCACCATTCCAATATCAACAACATTTATGCCCGTTGAACGTAAACCTTTAACTAATGCAGCTCCTAACTCTGGTCCAGATAATCGACCATCACGTGCAAAAGCAATTTTACTTTGTCCATCAGAAATCGCCTGACTGCCAATAGCCTGGCCAATTAATTGAATATTCTCGACAGTTAAACTCGCGCCTACAATGCCCCGGATATCATAAGCTTTAAAAATTTCTTTAGGTAAACTGCTTGGAACATCGTTATTCATTGAGGCTGAAAAGTCCGATAACGTTGATGTTGATTTACTTTGTTGATTATCGGCTATGTCATTTGTATTAATTTCTGAATTATTACCTGACTTTGTCACAGAGTTATTTCCTGTTTTATCACCTACATTATCTCCTGTCTGATTTCTCACATTTGTCATAGAAGCCTTTACTATCTCCGAGTCTGAATCCAGAACTTCAACAGTCATTGATTCTTCAGGAATAAAAAGCGGATTAGCCACTAACTCATTAGCGTTCATAACAGATTTAGTATCAATATTTTCTGACTCATCATCACGCTCACGCCCCATTTGTACATCATCGGCCAAATTATTAACCAATAATGCCGCTTCTTTAAATTCTTTGAGTTGTAATTTGTATTGATGGTCTCGTTTACCTTTCACCGCCGCAGCGACAAACTGCATAAAATTTTCTAGATCAATTTTTAATGTACGGCTATAACTCTGTGTGATTAAATAAATAGTTACCCCTGCAATTAAAATACTACAGATAATAACTATAAATGTGAAAATATTTAAAATACTTGGCTCTGTTTCAACATCAGACCAAATTCGCAATTGCCAGCGTGTATTCGCTACGTTAACACTACCTAGTGGCTTACCTATTCGAAATTCTACATTTTTTGTTTTTGCTATTTTAATTAATTCATCACGGCCACTATCCTGTAATAATTCTACGTATGAATTATCACTGACTTCAGCTAACCATTCTTGCAATAATTCCGGCTTGAGTGTTAAGCGAATAGTACCGATCAGTTTTGATGTTGCACTATTAATTATCGGATACATTAATCCAATATGCGCTTGTCTAGAATTTATTCCATGAAACTCAAATAAGGAATGACTTAAATTTTTTTCAGCCTTATGCACCAAGTCGATACATGCATACGTTATATTGGGTTTAATTTTATTATTTAAAACATTATACCCCCGCGGTAGAAAACTAACACTGGTTGCATTTGAAAATTCCGATAGTATTTTTTTCTCTAATTGCCGAATTTTTCCCCACTTGCGATTTAAAATTAACGTTTGAATTGACTTATCGTTAGCCAACATCGAGAGTACATGAACATATCGAGTTGTTTTGTTTTGAAATAAGCTTGCAGTTACTTTTGATTTTGTTGCGTGATATTTACTTCTGTAATCTATCGCGTCATAAAGCAAACCATATTGACTAATGTAATTACTAAAAACTAATGTAACTACAAAACACAAAAAAGCGTAAACGCTAATAGTTTTTATGCTTTGTCCTTTTACGCGTGTATTACGACGCCTACTTTTCCGTTTTCGTGCCAATGTAATAATCCTGAATGTAATAATTCTGAACGTAATAATGCTAGCCAAAAATCACGCTATAATAATTTATTTCGTTCCAGTATGACCAAAACCACCGTGCGCTCGCTCACTAACATCAAAATCGTCAACTAACTCTAGTTCAACCTGTTCGATAGGTACAAACACTAATTGTGCAATTCTAGTCCCAACTTCAATTGTAAACGGGGTTTTACTTCGATTCCAACAAGACACAAATAGCTGTCCTTGATAATCCGAGTCAATCAAACCCACTAAATTTCCTAACACAATACCATTCTTATGCCCTAATCCTGATCGTGGCAGTATCACTGCAGCCAAATTGGGGTCTGCAATATGAATAGCGACACCAGTAGGAATAAGAATAGTTTCACCAGGACTTATCAGTGTTACGGTATCCAGACAGGCTCGTAAATCCATTCCCGCCGAGCCACTTGTCGCATGTTCAGGCAATGGGATGTCATTCCCAATGCGCTTATCGAGTATTTTAAATTCAATTTTTCTCATTATTTCCCCCAAATATAGAATCTAGGGATTCTATAAGTAATCGGCACAGAATGCAGATAGATTTAGTCTTTTTTTAATTATTTATTTTAACAATTTAGTTAAAATAACCGAAAATTAGTCACTAAGAACACATTAAGTCGTGAAACTCAATATCCTAACTCATTCTAATAACACAGAAATTTAGTTTAAATTGAATAGATAATGCTGGTTTTACACTATACCGGCTATTTTAAGTTTATTATTCTTGTTTGAACGTTAACACTTTTCTATCTGAAATCGTAGCTTGCTTTGAATAAACACTGAACTGTTCGGCAACAACTAATATCAACTGTCGCGCTAACTTACCTTTATTCGTCAGGGTTAATTCAACATCTCCAGATTTCCAATAAAGGTGTAATGCATTCATATCACTGTTGAAGCCACTTTTAGCCGCATCCGCTACCGGCCCAACCCAGTTAGCTGCAATCATGTCCACGCCTTTTTTAAATAATTTATATTTAGCATTTTGAGCCAGTTTTTGAGTTTCAGCCGCAAATCCAACACAGTACAAATTCGGAAATTGTTGCTTCACTGTCGCCAATATATCTTTAGTTCGCTCTAATTCGATACTCAAATATTTTGATTGTTTTTTAATCTTATCAGGGCTTAATTCAACTGGACGATAATCTGACACCGCCGCAGTACTGATAAAGATGTCGCAACCATGAATTTCTTGTTGTACACAGTTCAGCATTTCTTCTGCTGATATTACCTCAAATCGTTCAACTCGATCGGGTGTTGCTAACGACACTGGACCACTAATTAGTTTAACTCGCGCTCCAGCTTCCATTGCAGCCCGCGCTATTGCAAAGCCCATTTTACCCGAGCTGTGGTTACTCAAAAAGCGGACCGGATCAATTGCTTCACGTGTCGGTCCAGCTGTAATTAAAATACGCTTACCCGCCAGGCTTCCGGTCTCAAATAATTCCGATAATTGCGCAACAATATCACTGGCAGCCAACAACCGACCAACGCCGGTTTCACCACAAGCCTGAATACCATCGGCAGGACCAAAACACAGGATGCCACGCTGTTGTAATAGTTTGGTATTGGCCTGTGTTGCTGGCGCTAGCCACATCTTAGTATTCATAGCCGGTGCAACGATTAACGGTGCTTCAGTTGCTAAACATATCGCACACAACAAGTTGTCCGCACGCCCTTGAACAAGTTGCGCTATGAAATTGGCACTTGCCGGCGCAATCAAGATGGTATCAGCCCAACGCGCTAACTCAATATGTCCCATACTCGCTTCAGCATCCGTATCCAAAAAATCGACTGAAACCGAATGACCCGATAACGTTTGTAACGTTAGTTCAGTAATAAATTCCTTAGCACCCGAGGTCATGACCACTCGAATATTGGCACCCACGGCCTGCAGCTCTCGAATTATTTCGGCCGCTTTAAACGCCGCTATGCTGCCCGTAACACCGAGTACTACATTTTTATTTGTTAATGAATTGTTCATACTAGTTATTGTACGCATAAATTAGCCAAATTTCCGTGATTTAACACTTATTATTAATTCCAAGAGGCTATACTCAGATACCGTGTTATTTACCATAATCAATAAAATACGATAAACTAAATACATAAGATAAAGCATGACTTAAACCGTAGCATCAGCCATCACCAATACAAGGAAGTAATAATGACTATCAAAAATTGGCCTAAATTAGAACGACCACGCGAAAAGTTATTACAATACGGCTGTCGTTCATTGTCAGATGCAGAGTTATTAGCAATTTTTCTACGCACCGGGATACCGGGTAAAACCGCGGTTGATCTGGCTCAAGATCTACTAGAATCATTTGGCGGTTTACGTCCATTATTAACCTGTGACCTGCCAGAATTTACCCAACATAAGGGATTAGGTAGTGCAAAATTCGCTCAATTACAGGCCGTTGTTGAAATGTCCCGCCGACATTTAAGCGAGTCAATACACAGAAGCGATGTACTCTCGGATCCAGCTGCTACCAAGGAATTCTTACATGCAAAATTGCGTGATTACAATCACGAGGTTTTCGCAGCATTGTATCTCGACAGCCAACACCGCGTTATCCATTTCGAAGAGTTATTTCACGGCTCAATCGCAAGTGCCACGATTTATCCACGGGAAGTCATCATCAAGGCACTTAAACATAATGCTGCTACGATTATATTTGCGCACAATCACCCATCCGGTATTGCCGAACCCAGTCAGGCCGACCAACAAATCACCGTTAAATTAAAATCTGCTCTGGCCTTGGTCGATATACAGGTACTTGATCATATAATCGTAGGCGATAATCACTGTACCTCATTTGCTGAATGCGGCTTGATTTAAGTGCTAAAATCATCAAATTGTAATTTTAAGGATATGGTACTGTTCCAGTGTCGTATTTAATTTCCAAATTTTATTTCCGGAACAACCAACAATCATGCACTTAGCTAGGTAAACCCAATTATTGGTACTAAATCGATGAAAATACTACTAAAACCTTGAAATCAACCCTGCACTTAGCGTAGAATTCGCGGTCTTGTCACTATGGTAATTACGACTGTAAAACCAAGATAGACGATCAGATTAATTTGGAGAGAAATACCATGTCTAAAGTATGTCAAGTTACTGGTAAACGCCCTGTAGCTGGAAATAATGTATCTCATGCTAAAAACCACACGCGACGTCGGTTTTTACCTAACTTACAATCCCATAAATATTGGGTGGCATCAGAAAACCGGTGGGTACGTTTAAAGTTAACGGCTAAAGGTATGCGTATTATTGATAAAAAAGGTATTGATACAATACTTGGTGATATGCGTAAACGCGGCATCAAGGTTTAGAGGACAAAATAATGCGCGATAAAATTAAATTAGTTTCTTCTGCTGGTACAGGACATTTCTATACCACAACAAAAAACAAAAAAACCATGCCAGATAAAATGGAAATTAAAAAATACGATCCTAAAGTTCGTAAGCATGTAATGTATAAAGAAGCGAAGATCAAATAGATCGGTTCGTTTCTTCAAAAAAGCCGCAATTAATTGCGGCTTTTTTTTAAATTAAATTCGACTTTAAACAAAACCGCGTTGTATCAGTGGCTATTATAAATCCGTATAAATTAAGTGCTTATAGTAAACCAAGTTCAGAATAACCAAAGAAATGGCACTATTTAATTATTCCAGACGTAGCTTATATAGTAGCAAGCCCATCAAGTTATGAATTCCAAGGTCGATATTAGTGTCATCATCCAATTTTAAAACATACAGTAACTCCATGACTCTAGATTCTGAAGCACATTTTGAAAGTGTTTATATTGGACGACAACCAATTTATGACACATCAATGAATGTCTACGCTTATGAATTGTTATTTCGAACCGGAACTGAAAACTATGCCAATGTTATCGATGGTGATCATGCAACAACCGAAGTTATACTAAATACCTTTACCGAAATAGGTTTAACAAAAATAATTGGCAAGCATCTTGCTTTTATTAATTTAACGCGAAGTTTTCTGTTGGGTATTTATCCGTTACCTGAGTGCCAAGATCAAGTGGTGCTGGAAATACTTGAAGATATTGAAGTTGATGAACAAATCATTGAGGCCGTAAAAAAACTATCACAACAAGGTTATACCATTGCACTCGATGACTTTGTCTACCACAAAAAATTAGAGCCTCTAATAAAACTAGCGCAAATAATCAAGATTGATTTAATGGCACTAACACGTGATGAGTTAGTAGAACATGTTGAAATTTTAAAAAAGTTTGACGTAAAACTATTAGCCGAAAAAGTAGAAACTCAGGAAGAATATGAGTTCTGTCAAAAATTAAATTTTGATTATTATCAGGGCTATTTTTTTTGTAAACCAAAAATAATTAAAGGAATACGACCACCAGCAAATAAATTAGCGGCAATGCGAGTATTGTCAATGTTGCACGATAATACCGTGGAACCAAAAGAAGTCGAAAAGTTGATAATGCAAGATATTACAATGTCGATACGATTGCTGCGCTACATAAATTCCTCAATGTATCATGTTTCACGAAAAGTAGAATCAATTGGACATGCAATTACTTTACTGGGCTTAAATACCGTTAAAAGTGTGGCGACACTAGTTGTACTGTCACGAATGGAAGATAAACCTCAGGAATTAATTATAACCTCACTGGTCCGCGCAAAAATGAGTGAGTACTTAGCCCAACGGTACGAACCAGAATTAAAAGACATGGCCTTTACTGCAGGTTTATTTTCTATTATTGATGCGGTAATGGATAAACCCATGGAAGAAGTATTAGCACAATTACCATTGTATGAAGAAATTATAGAATGCCTCATTCATAAGAAAGGAAAACTTGCCCGCATTTTAGAAGCCGTATTTGCATATGAACGGAATGATTTTAAAACCTTAAAAGTAATATCTATTTCGTCCGATGATCTTAGAAAAGCCTATTTAACGGCTCTCGCATGGACAGATGAAATAATTGAAGATACCGAACTCTAAATATCAGTTTCTTAATATGCAGTACTTAGATACAACGAATGTGGTTTAAAAGCTCAGTTGCTGCTCAGAGATTCCAAAGATATAGTTTAATTTAGTTTAGTTAACATTAGATTTCCCATCGCGACCACTTCAGCCTGCCAACTCGACTCCAACAATGTTGTTGAAGTTTTTTCAATAATAATTGCAGGCCCCAAAATCACTTGTCCTAATTTAAGTTTGGATCGTCGATACAGTACCACCTCATCTCCAAATCCATGGACAGTAATTTTTTTATCGATATCATTATTTTTAACTTTAGAAGCAGTATGAGACATTTTGGGAATGCTCACACTACTTTTTAAACTCAATCGTATATTCACTATTTCAACCGGTAATTCCATTTGATGACCATAATATTGTCGGTGTTGATCATGAAATGATTTTAGCGCCATCTGTAATTCAGTCACATCTGAATTTCTAGACGAATTAAGTCTTATATTAACAGCAACAGTAATAAAGCTGGATTGTCCGGCATAGCGTAAATCTATTTCTTGCGTCGATTGAATTTCGTGTTGTAACACACCTTCTTGTTCTAATTCTGTCATACCTTGTTGTTGCAGTAACTCAAATTCTTGTACTAATTTTCCAATATCAATTGCATCAAAGAGGCTAGAAAATGAATGTGATAGATAACGCGCCTTTGGTGCAACTAACATTCCAAAAGCAGATAACACACCACCGTGAACAGGCACCATCGCTTTGGACATTGACAAACTATCCGCTAAAGCACAAACGTGTAAACCGCCCGCACCGCCGAATGAGACTAACGTCATTAATTTTGGATCCAAACCACGTTGCACTGACATCACACGAAGTGCTTGAGCCATATGCTCATTCGCAAGTGTAATTATTCCCAATGCGGTTTCAAACAGCTCCAATGATAAAGTATCCGCTAAATTCTGGATCACGTTGCTGGCTGCATTACGATCCAGCGTCATACTACCACCTAAAAATTCAGTCTCTATAATTCGGCCTAGTATCAAGTTTGCATCAGTCACGGTGGCAAAGCGGCCATTATGACCATAACACGCAGGACCTGGATCAGCCCCTGCGGACTCAGGGCCAACTTGTAACAGACCACCTGAATCGACGTAGGCTATTGAACCACCACCGGCACCAATGGTGTGCATATCAACCATTGGAACCGCTACAGGAAATTCACCAATATAACCTTCTGTGGTTAATTTGATATCGTGATCAATCATAGCCACATCAGTCGAGGTGCCACCCATATCAAATGTTAATAGGCCAACGCAGGAACTAATATCGGCCATGTATTTTGCGCCAGCCATTCCTCCAGCAGGCCCTGATAATAACATTCTAACTGCTTGTTCAGCGGCTTGCTTAGCATCGATGGTTCCCCCCGAACTCTGCATCACCGAAATGTTCACTTGCGGCAGTTTGTCTTGTAAACGTTGAACATAACCTTCAACAAGCGGGCCTACATAAGAGTTTAACCAGGTAGCAATTCCACGTTCATATTCCTTTATCTCGGGTAGCACCGACGATGAACACGATACAAAAAGTGATACAGGTAATTTTTCTAACAGTTTAGTTTCATCAGTAGAATTTAAATATGAAAACAAAAAATTAATCGCAACGGCTTCAGGATTTAAAGCCATAATTTTTTGTCGTAATTCTTCACAGTGTTGCTCTGTCAAACTATCAAGCACCGAACCATCGGATGAAATTCGGCTATTCGCTTCAATACACCATTTTTTTATGACCGGTGGTACAATAACGGGGCCTTGCAGTGAATATAATTCAGGCCGTGTTTGACGGCCAATAGTTAAAACATCGCCGAGACCTTTATTGGTGACATAAACAGTACGCACGCCTTTCCGTTCTAATACAGCATTGGTTGCAACCGTTGAACCGTGTACGATAATTAAAGATGAATCAAAATTATCGATTAAACGCCCTAACTTTGATTTTAGTATTGACTTTAAATCCTCAATGCCTTGAAGAATTGCTTTTTCAGGAGACTCCGGTGTTGATAATACTTTATGGATAGTTAGTTTGTCGTCATGGTAAAGAACAAAATCAGTAAATGTACCGCCAGTATCAATCCCAAGTAACACAATTACGTCCTTTTTGTTTCGATTTGTACATTAGTTTATCCGCTCGTTTAATCGCACTGTCATTAGTGTCTCCCAAGCGTACAATTGTGACACCTTGACTAATGGTTACACTAATTAGATTTTCTTCACATTTAACCACAGTTTCAGATATCGCAATCCTGATTCTTTCGCATATTATTTTTGCCGTATCGATATCGGTATTGGGTAATAGCACTATAAATTCTTCACCACCGTATCGGCCCACTATATCAACTTTACGAACCGCACCGCTAATACGAGCAGCTGTATTTTTTAATATTTCATCACCCGATATGTGACCATAGTCATCATTAACCCCTTTGAAATTATCTATATCAATCATAACAATCGCAAACAAAACACCATCACGATTAAATAAATCCAGCTCGATAGCTAAATATTCTATAATTTTTCTTCTACTGTGAACTTTGGTTAAATCATCAAAATCAACTTCAGTTTTTAGGTTGGCGCTTTTATTTTCTAATTGTATAATTGACTGTTCAAGGTTTTGTATATTCGTTTTAAAATAGGTATCTATTGCAAGAGACTGATCCAAGGTGTTCATTCGGTGTAAATAAATAATACACTGTTCTTTTTCCGTGACTGACAGAGTTGAATTTAAATTAATGTAATAATTAATAATTTCTTGCATACATGTGTAGGCACATTGATACACACTTAGAGGTAATGCAATTTTTGCATGTGCTAAACCAATTTTAAGCCGGTTTTCAAAGTATGACTCTAACTCAAAATCAATACCTAAGGATAATAAATACAATTTCTGAGTTTCCCTTAATCTCAGAATAACGTTTTCATCGGCTAAAAAACTGGACATTGCTTTGTGCCCAAGAACATATTGATAAAATTGTTCAATAATATCATTTAATTTTGGTTCAATTATTTCTTTATGTATTATTGAAAAAAGTGCATTTACTTTTTTAATGTCATCTGAACGTGATACTGCAGTGATTAAACGAACCAGTATTAATCGTTCGTCTCTCCCCTTTTGATCAAATCCAAATTTTTCACACAACGATCGAACCATCAACTTATTCCATGAGTTAAACTATTCCGAAACACACCCAAAATGAACATCAAAGTCATAATTTATGGTATATTCTAAATTCAGTTTTATAAATACCAAAAGACAATCAATACGATTTGATTGTATTCATCTACATTAATTATAATACTCACTAAATAAATGTAAATGTTGAACATACAATATATAACACAATAATGATATAATCATGGGCAATGCTGCTTTAATTAAGGTGCAACACTTAACTCGCCTCTACGGTAATATCAGTGCCGTAGAAAAGCTCGAATTTGAATTACACAAAGGTGAAATATTAGGCTTTCTAGGGCCGAATGGTGCGGGAAAGTCTACTACAATGAACATGATTACCGGTAATCTTGCACCGAGCTCCGGTAAAATTACAATTAATGGCATCGATTTGCTCGATAAACCCAAACAAGCAAAGTCGCATATTGGGTACTTGCCAGAACAACCGCCGCTATACAAAGATTCGACCGTCGACGAATATCTCGGTTATTGTGCCAAAATTAATCGCATCCCCAAAAAACACATTGCTAAAGCCCTACAACGAACCTTGGAACGTTGTGGTTTAACCGAGGTTCGTAGCCGATTGATAGCCAATCTCTCTAAAGGATTTCAGCAGCGAATCGGTATAGCACAAGCCATCATACATTCTCCCGACATCGTGGTACTTGATGAACCCACGGTGGGTTTAGATCCTATCCAAATTCGTGAAATTCGTTCTCTTATTCGCGAATTGGGTACTGAACACGGTGTATTACTCTCTACCCATATATTACCCGAAGTACAAATGACGTGTGATCGAGTTCAAATCATTAATAAAGGCGTTCTGGTTTTTTCTGATAGTATTAAAAACTTAACGAATAAAATGGACTCCACATCAATTATTATGCGTTGTAAAAATCCACCGAAAGTAGCCGACATGCTAAGTTTTAGTGGTGTGCTCAACTGCACTAAGCTTGATGATAATAGTTTGCTAGTTCAACATGCAGCCAATAGCGACGTTGCCGAGGCAATAATAGAACGCTCGGTCAACACGGGTTGGCGACTTTACGAATTAAAATCAGAACAAAAATCATTAGAACAAGTTTTTATTGATATAACCACCAATGAACAGGGTAATGAGCTTGCAAAGGATCTCAAATGATTTGGTCGATAGCAAGACGCGAATTACGTAACTTATTTTTAACACCACTCGCTTGGGCAATATTGGCCATTACACAATTTATCTTGTGTTTATTTTACCTAAAAAGTGTTGAACTGTATTTAACTGTCCAACCCCAGCTAGAAGCAAATAACAGTGATCCCGGTATAACCTCAGTTATTGCAGAATCACTCTATGGCTCGGCTGCATTTATTTTAATGATAATCATTCCATTACTCACAATGCGTCTAATTAGTGGCGAAAGACAAAATAAAACCTTAACATTATTATTCTCTGCACCACTATCTATGACCGAAATCATACTGGGTAAATATCTGGGCGTTATTCTATTTTTACTGCTCATGATTTTAATGATTTCAATTATGCCCCTAACCATATTGGTCGGTGGCAGTTTAGATTTTGGCTTACTGTTTAGTAATGTGATGGGCTTATTCTTAATACTATCGACATTTTCGGCAATTGGATTATATATTTCAACTCTAACCAACAATCCTATTTTAGCGGCCGTTATCAGTTTTACGAGTCTATTATTATTAAACTTAATTGACTTATTAGCGACAGCTGATAATCCTTCCGGTTTATTTAATTACATTTCTTTACGAAGCCATCTAGATAATTTATTTACCGGATTTTTTAAAAGCAGTGATGTCATTTACTACTTATTACTTATTTTCACTTTTATTGTTTTAAGTATACGTCGACTTGATAATGACAGACTTCAACAATAATAAAGTAATTAATTAATATGGATGTCACAAAAAAATCTCGATTACAACTACGTGTTCAAAACCTAATATTTTATATTAGCTTTTTATCATTAATGGGATTACTCGCGTATTTCAGTAATAAGTACAATTTTGAATACGATTTAACTGCAACAAATCGTCATACACTGTCAGAAGCAAGTATCAAAGTGCTTAACAAAATGTCAAACACAATAAAAATACGTGTTTTTGTTCGAGCCGCTGACATACAACCCATTAGAAAAGTCATTGCAGAAAAATTATTACAATACACTCGAGTTAAACCTGATATTGAAATTGAATACATCAACCCCGATACCAATCCAGATATAATACGAAAACTCGGTATAAAAGTGGATGGTGAAATAATTATTGAATACGATAACCGCTCTGAACATTTACAATTTTTAACTGAAGAGTTATTAACCAATTCACTATTACGTTTGCTTAGAAGTAATGACACTCAAATTTTGTTTATTTCAGGGCACGGTGAGCGACGGCCTGATGGCAAAGCCAACTATGATTTAAATGCATTTACAAATTACCTTAATAAGACCGGAATAAATACCAGTAGTATCGATTTAAACAGTACTCCGATAATTCCTAAAAATGCCGCAGCCATCGTTATTGCAAGTCCACAAATAGATTACTTACCCGGCGAAGTTAAAATTATCAATGACTACATTAGTAATGGTGGCAATCTGTTATGGATGCATGAACCTGGGTTGTCCTATAGTTTGGATGCTATTGCGCGCAAATTAAACATTAGCTTTGAACCGGGTACCATTGTTGATCCATCAGCTCAGCTCTATGGTATATCCAGTCCAACAATTTCACTTGTTACTAAATACGAGTCTCACCCCATCATTCGCGATTTTGCATTGATCACTGTTTTTCCTCAAGCTGTCGCATTAAAATATAATGCATCTGAATTAAGTTCATCAGATTTACAATCTGACAAAAAAAATACCAATGATACCGAGATAATTAACTGGGACAATTCAACCATATTAAAAACCGTAGCACGAAGTTGGTCTGAAACCAGTGTATTACAAGGCACTATTGATTTTAACGTTGAAAAAGATATTCCTGGGCCATTAAGCATTGGCATTGCATTATCGCGATCAATGGCGACCCAAAAATCCAAAGTCGACAAAAAACAACGTATTGTTGTCTTAGGCGATGGTGACTTTTTATCAAATACTTATATTGGAAACCAAGGTAATCGAGATCTGGCAGTGAATATATTTAATTGGATAAGCCATGACGATAATTTTATTTCAATTCCATCAAAAACTGCTTTGGATACAAAAATTACACTGCAGCAACAAACGTGGTGGATTATTGCATTAGTGCTATTAATTATATTGCCATTATTACTAGCCACACTTGGTTTTATTATTTGGCGTAGACGTGCAAAAAAATAAATGACTTCTCGAAATAGTATCAATATCATTTTATTTTTAATTGTTTGTGCCTTAATCGCATTTTTATTCTTCGATCAAGGCAAGCCTGTTGCCTCAACGTTTAAAATAAGTTCGGTTACTGAACAATCAATCAACTCAATTGAAATAAGCCGTCTTACAGGAGAATCATTAACGTTTAAAAAAATTAAAGAATATTGGTATATGATCTCGCCTTATAAAATCAGAGCGAATTCATTTTACATTGAATCAATATTACGAATCACTCGAGCAAAAAGTGCTTCACGATTTACTATTTCAAAAACTGACAAAAATAAATTTAAATTAAACCCACCTCAAGCTACCCTTAAACTAAACCAACAATTATTTTTATTTGGTACAAATGAACAATTAAATTTAAACCGTTATATTTTAACTAATGATAAATTATACCTATCACCCGATCGTTTCTTTTATTTATTAAACATCAGCACGACCGGATTCATCGATCATGCATTAATTGCTCAAGGTGAAAAAATTACAGGAATAAAACTTGCTAAACATAACATTCAGTTAAAAAATACTAAATGGACAGTAACACCAAAGTATGGCAACAATAGTGTTGATGATATAGTTCAATTCATTACACAATGGAGTAATAGTCAGACCATAGAAATAAATAAATTAACTGATATCGAGCAGTTTGCTAATAAATTTAATATTGAAATAAGTCTTAAAGGCCAGTCAAAACCAATAATATTTGAAGTATCAAGCACTGACGACTTTTACTTTTTTAGTCGGCCAGATTTAAAATTGCAATACAAATTAACCCATGAAATGGCTAATCTGTTGTTAAAAATTCCGCTTCAGGAGAGTTTAGATTAATTGTACTAATCAAATTATAAATTATAAACATTGGTTAATTTCAGTAAATCAGTTATGAGTAACACCACCAAGATAAAACCAAGTAAACCAATAATGCCACTGCCTGTAGGTTTTTGTTCAATTAATCCTGACAATTCCTGAATCTCGGAATTGCTCATACTATCAACACGATTTAAAACCAAGTTTGGCTCGACACCCATTGCACTTAACTGTTGCTGCACTTCGATACGTTGTAACGCTAAACGAACATTATCTCGAGCTTGCTGTTTTAAACTTAACGTTGCTAGATCTTGAGTGCTAACGAGAGCAGCTTGCACACTCGACACAAATCCACTCGAAATTAATAAACAAATTAACAGCGTGCTTATACTACGATACATCCCGATTTTTGCAGTTCTGAATATAATCATTTTAATCACTCTTAAGTATTATGAAGTAAAATCTCAAACTAAAATATACAGTCGACACTATCTTAAGACTATATTATATTTAGGTTTATTCAATCATTTATAAAAAATTAATATCAATACCAGATTTTTTAAAATTTAAATGTTTTAATACACATTTAAAATACATAAATACTCTATTTTAGTTATCATGAACCTATGCCCGAATTACCAGAAGTAGAAACAACTGTAACCGGAATCAAACCATTAATATCCGGACAAAAAATTACTAACATCGTCATACGTGAACATCGATTACGTTGGCCAATTCCAGCTGATTTACCCCAAATATTACAAGAACAAACGGTAATGTCCGTTACGCGACGCGCTAAATATATCTTAATTAAATTTCACCACGGTACATTATTAGTCCATTTAGGAATGTCCGGTAGTTTACGTTTCCTCGATAAAGATTTTGAGGTTGCTAAACACGATCATGTCGATATTATTTTTAATAACGTTAACTGCTTACGGTTTCGTGACCCTCGCCGGTTTGGTGCCATTGTGTGGACTAACGATGAAGTGAATCAACATAAGCTTATTGCTCATTTAGGCCCTGAACCACTACTTGATGATTTTAATGTTGACTATGTGTTCCACCGCTCACGTAATCGGACAATATCCATTAAACAATTTATCATGGACAGTAAAATAGTGGTTGGTGTAGGCAATATATACGCTAGCGAAAGTTTATTTTTAGCTGGCATCCACCCTACACGTGCAACAGGTCGTATATCAAAAGCACGATATCAAAAATTGTGTAATGCCATAAAAGAAGTTCTATCCTTAGCAATTGCACAAGGCGGCACGACGCTAAAAGATTTTAGAAATTCCGACGGTAAACCTGGCTATTTCAAACAAGAACTGCAAGTCTATGATCGCACGGGACAAGCCTGTAAAAAATGTTCTCAAACTATTAAACACATCACACAAAATAATCGCTCAAGCTATTTTTGCAGTCGCTGTCAACGTTGACACAGTCTATACTCAGTATAAAGCTACATTTAACCCTGATTATAAAAATATAAAAAATGCTTATTAATTGAACAAGTTCGGTGGTAGGTCTTATTTTAAAAGACTCTTTAGTTTTGCCAATCTCATCATCAAGCTGCAGTATGAATGCAAGCATACTCTGTTTATAATAAACGTTAAGTATAACTAACATTAGACTGTTTCAAATATTCTAATTACGATTCGATGAATTTACTCGAGTAAGAGAAATGACAATGATGATCACCGTAAAACCTAAAGATAATATTAAAGAACCCGATTACAGTTTTTATAAGCCAACAGCCACTAATGAACCTTCCGATGCAGGTCAAATAAATTCAACTTACTCTAAAACAAGCCACTGTTTATGGTTAACCATGGCATCCCAAGAACGCGCCTGTTTTAGCCCTGAAATGTTAATTGATTTGGATCTCAACTTACGCTCATACCAACAGAGCCATCCTAATGCCAAAGCTATTGTATTAGCTTCAGCTGATCCTCATATCTTTAGTTATGGTAGCGATTTAAATTATATACGAAGCCTTATTATTAAATATGATCGAGATACATTATTTAACTATATAAAATTAAATCTGGATGTGATCTTTAAATTTGCTTCACAGTTTCAACAGTTACGAATTGCACAAGTTACAGGTGCCGCTTTCAATGGTGGATTTGAAGCCGCATTGGCTAGTGATGTGATCATTGCCGAACGTCAAGCAACATTTGGTTTTCCAGATTTAGAACATAAATTATTTCCATGCTTAGGTACTTCATTTTATTTAACTAGGCGGATTGGCGCAAACGCAGCCAATAAAATACTCTCTAGTTCCACCATTTATAGTGCTGATGAGCTAGCCGAGCTTGGCATAATTGATGTAGTGGTTGATGCCGGTTGCAGTACCGATGCTGTTATTAATTATATCAACCATCATCAAAAACAAAATACACTGAACACTAGTTTAAAACAAATTGCAGAACGAATTAATCAAACCCCTTATTCAGCTCTGTTAAAAAATTGTAATGATTGGGTTGATCAAATCATGACTTTATCCGGCTATGAACTCAGACAGATTGAACGAATCGTAAAACATCAAGTTAGCTCAACAAGCAACAAATCATAACCGTATTTATAACACGTTAGTAAAAAATAATTATTGAACTTTAGATTTACCCTCACCTCTAAAATCATTCGCTGCTGAAACCCTCTTCGTTTTTTTATTTTGAATTACAATATTCATGTTACCGTAGTTAGAATCCAGTTTTTTGATGTTATGTCCCATTTTCTGTAGCTGTAATATTTCCTTCTGAGACCAAGCTTTCGCTTCAAGTTGTACAACATCTGGAAGATATTGATGATGATATCGTGGTGTGTCCACAATTTGTTGTGCGTTGGCACCGGCCATAAATGCCATCATGCCATGGAACACCATGGTTATAATTCGACTACCACCCGGTGTACCAATAATCGCTAATCGGTCATTATTTTCAATAAAACTAGGACTCATACTCGACAACATCCGTTTTCCTGGGGCTATCGCATTTGCCTTGGCACCAACTAGTCCATAAACATTAGGAACCCCGGGTTTTGCTGAAAAATCATCCATTTCGTCATTGAGTAACACACCGGTTCCAGGTGCAACAAAGCACGAACCAAACGGATAGTTAACACTTAAAGTTGCAGAAACTCGATTCCCATATTGATCGATAATCGAAAAGTGCGTTGTATCATTGCCCTCGGTTAATACTAAATTTTTAGCAAGTTCATTACTTTGAGTGGCTTTATTTAAATTGATATTTTTAGCAATAGAATTGGCATGAGCTTGGCTAATTAAGGTCGTCACCGGGACATCAACTTGATCACTGTCACCTAAAAATTCTGCCCGATCACGGTAAGCACGACGCATGACTTCAACAATCAAATGTTTTTGCGTTACTTGAGATAATTTGTCCAACTCATAGTTTGATAACATATTAAACATCGACAATAACGCAACACCGCCCGATGATGGCGGCGGCACACTCGTGATTTTATAACCACGATAGTTACCCACCAAGGGCTGACGCTCAACAATTTTATACCGTTTTAAATCTTTTAATGTCCATATGCCATTTGCAGCTCGAGAACCGTTAACTAATTTTTTAGCTGTAGCACCGTCATAAAATCCATCAAAGCCTAAACTTGCGATATTCGACAACGTAGTCGCGAGATCACGCTGGATAATTAAATGACCAATATTTGGCACTTTATTATTAGTTAAAAATATTTTAGCTGCAGCGGGTGATTGTTGTAATGCAGCTAGACGAAAACCGGCCATACGCTGGTATTGTTCAGTAACGGCAAAACCTTGGTTCGCCGCTCGAATTGCAGGTGCCAGACTTTGCGACAACGGTAATTTGCCGTATTTTGTAGCAATATGGATTAACGCCGCTGGTTCGCCCGGAATACCCGCAGCTAATGCGCCATCAACCGATAATTTTGGTATTACCTCGCCATTTTTATCTTGGTACAGGGTAGCCGTTGCAGCCAGCGGTGCCGTTTCTCGACCATCAATGACCACATCACGATTGGTCTTAGCATCATGTAATAACCAAAAACCACCTCCACCAAGACCGGAGCTATACGGTTCAACCACCGCTAATGTCGCACTCACAGCGACTGCGGCATCAAACGCATTACCACCATTGGCTAATATCTCAAAGCCGGCCTGAGTCGCCATCGGATGGGCTGACGCTATTGCCGATTTTGCTAGTAGTGATTTTTTATTTGATTCTTTAACTGAAATTTTAGTCTTAGCGGTATCAGGAACAGCTCCCGCACTCACAGCCAAACTCGAAACACTAATAAACACTAATAAAGTTAAAAAATTGGCAATACGGCGCATCATCATTCCTTGTCGTGATTCTTGGTTGTTACACTTAAATAAAACTTAAGATATTGATATTTCTATAAATAATTATAGATTTGATAAACTGATATACTAGGCAATACTATCGAGCGGTGAGCTAAATAGCCATTAAAACCTGGTATTTTTGAAGTAGTCGCTCTTTAGACTCGACATTATTTGGATCCTGAGGAATACAGTCCACTGGACAGACTTCTACGCATTGAGGTTCATCAAAATGTCCGACACACTCGGTGCACTGTTCCACATTGATTTCGTAAATTTCTTCGCCTTGCGTAATTGCGTCATTAGGGCACTCTGGCTCACAGACATCGCAATTGATACATTCATCGGTTATATACATTGACATAATATAGCTATATTAGCCGATTCTGTTATTGATTGCAGCCACAACTTTCTTATGGACAAATGGAGATACATCGCCACCTAAACTAGCAACTTCGCGCACTAAACTCGACGAAATATACGAATATTCTTCCGCTGGAGTCAGAAACAAGGTCTCAATTTCGGCTGATAAGTGCCGATTCATGCTCGCTAGTTGAAATTCGTATTCGAAATCCGATACCGCCCGCAATCCCCGCAGGATAATATTGGCATTCTTCTGTCGTGCAAAATCAATTAATAACGTATCAAAATCACAGATTTCGACATTATCAAAATCCATTAACACGCTAGTAGTTAACCCGACCCGCTCTTCAACACTAAAAATGGGGCGCTTACTGCTACCTTTAGCAATCGCGACAATGACCTTATCAAACAATTTTGTTGCGCGTCGAACCAAGTCATAGTGACCATTGGTGATGGGATCGAAGGTGCCTGGGTATATTGCAATATTAGTCATAATGTCTATTAATTTCTATTGTCGTTATTAGCGCTTAAAAACCATTTCAATCGAGGCAAACTCAGCAATATCCACCGCAGGCAAATAACCTATTTCTGAAAATGGTGCAGCTTGCCGAACCGCAGTGATAACTGAATCATCAAACGCCCGTTTTCCACTACTGCGTTTTAATTTTATAGTATTAATATAGCCGTCATTACTTAAATCTAACACTAAAATCGTTTTATACGACGGATAACTACGCGGGAAATCCCAAAGATTGACGATTTTAAGTTGGATTAGACGCGCGCATTGTTGTTTTGCAGTACATTTCAACTCGAGCTTTGAAATTTTATTAATACCAATATCGCTTGTATTTGAACCAAGATTGCTAATTAAAATATTACTTTTAGTCTGCTGGTTGACACTATCACGATGCACCAGATTAGTGTGCACCGAATGTGGTTTGTTTATTTTAATTTTCGGAACAATAGGCTGAATGCGCATTGGTTTAACAACGGCGACAACTGTAGGTTTGCTCGTGCCACAAGCACTAACAAAAAACACTAGCACGAACCACCAAATAATAATTTTAAAATGAACTTGCAGCCAAAACAGCTAAACTACCTAATGCAACAGCTGGAGCCAATGTCAAAAAA
>CAYQUC010000026.1:0-40012 GCA_964420605.1 uncultured Thioalkalispiraceae bacterium
AACTCTTGATGAAACAAGAGAGTTGTTTGCTGTAAATCAACATAGACGAAAATTATTTGAAGGATTACTCGCAGCAACGAGCTCGCTCAAATTGGCTGGTTGTAAATGCATATATTTAGATGGGAGCTTTGTAACAGGCAAACCCAAACCTGAAGATTATGATGGTTGCTGGGAAACTAATAACGTTAGCCAAGCTTTACTTGATCCTGTCTTTCTTGATTTTAGTAATGGTCGAAGAAATCAAAAAATTAAGTATTGTGGTGAAATGTTCCCTTCAGGCATCGATAAAAACTCAGGAAAACCATTTATTGAATTTTTTCAGATTGAAAAATTTACAGGAGAAGCAAAAGGTATTTTGGCAATTGACTTGACTAAAGAGTCCTTTGACACAGTTAAAGGTGATAAATCATGATTTATAATGAACGACAATTCAAAATAACTTCTAAACAAATGAATGTACTTGCTGAGCATATAACTAACTTGTCAATGGAGCCATCCCCTGATTGGTTAAAAGAAGCTACACTACACTCTTTACATCTGTGACAACTCACCTCCGTCACACCGGTATGACGTGGTGATTAATAATTTCATATTTTAACTTTAAAATTTTCATTCACTTTTCACCACTATCTGACAACATTGCGCATAAATTAAGAGTCCTTCATTGTCTGAATACCTTTTACCACAACGTTCAAACTTAAACGATTTTAGAAATGGGCTTGCATCGGGGCATTGGAACCCAACTCGGTCGAAATAGAAAGTTTTTTTGTTGTACATGCCATTACCACACTTTCCTCGTATTTTTTTGCATTCAAGAACAATATTTGTGGATAGTTTGTCGAGAGAAACACCACTACTAAACTCTGTTTTACTAATGGCTTCATTTATTGCGCTGGGTATTTGATAAAATGATGTCATGGCTAACCAAATGAGAACAATCGTACTGAATATCGAAAATATAATGATGTAAATTTTAGTTGATGACGATTCATTATTTCCCATATCAAACTCCGTATTTGTATTTGTATTTGTATTTGTATTTGTAATTAGAATTAAGTAAATAATTATTATAGATGGTGTTGTTGAAATTAATATATAAATGATATTTTTTTAAAGACATTTATTTCATTTTAATATCTGCAATTCAACATCAAATGTACAGTAGGTTTTAAATCTGACGGGTTCAGATTTTTTATAATTCCATATTAAAAAAAAGAAATAGTTAAGGTTTTAATATTTTGTGAGAGTTACTACGTTTTGTTTAGTGTTATCAAGCTTTATACGTGTCATATCGGTGTGACGGAAGTGAGGCGTATTCAATTTAATTTTAACATGCGCTTCATGACTGAACGCGGTCTTTATACGACTATTTCGCGTCAATCAATAGCAAACTCTGAAGTGTATTATAAGTCGAGTTTTTCAGATTCCTAGCAAAAACGATTTATCCTTGCAAGAGCTTGTATCGATTGTGTATTTCTCGATACAAGTGAAAATAACATCGAAGCATTATGCGAAACTTGGTTAGAGAGACAATAATTTTAAATTAATATTGATCGTCATAACAATCTGGGTTGTGTTTGTTTTCGGGATGATTACAATTAATGTTATTTCCAGTGCCAACTATTCCGCCTTCGTTTTGGGTATTTTTTTCGCTGCCAGTCCCTTGGTGATACGCATTACTTGCGCAGGATGATAAGGCCAATAAGATAACTAATACTAGTGAAGTGGTGAGTAATTTTTTAATCATTTATTTCTTCCTGTATATAATGCATTGCAAGACCGACTTTTATTTTTTTTGTGCCTGTTATGTTTTTATTATTATCGCGATCGTGTTGTTTTAAAATGAAATTTATTTCTTCAAGACAGGTTTGAGCTTTAGTTTCAATTAACGTTTTTAATTCGGGTAGCGATTCACTCGGTATATTATTGTAATAGACCTTTCGTTGAAATCGTTTTTCATCCATATCGTGTTGATGAATATTATATTCCATTGTATTGAGTAATTCTGTAGAGTTTTGGCTGAGTAATTTTAGTTGCTCAAGCTCATCGTCATTGGGTAAATAGGCTTTTTTAATTAAAATAAATCGTTTTTGGCTATCAAGCTCTATGGCTTGTATGCGCAGTAACTCATCCGCAATGGTGCGTGCAGTTATATCACCGCTGTATTTTTTGACCAACTGTGAAAATGTTGTTTCACCCGAATCCATAGCAAGCACCAGAGTGTTCCCTTTGCTATCTAGAAAGAGAGGATCGCTGATCCAACCATTAATAACGCGTGCGGCTCGATTGAGTTTGTGTAAAGCCTCAATTTTATCTATTTCGGTTTGGTTCAGCAATGACTGGACTACTTTGCGTGATAAGCCTGTGATTGTTGATATCCGTGAAGTTGTTGGTTTTTTATCGGGAATGATTAACTCACTTTGGGCTGCATCTACAAAAGCGGATTTTGCAGCTTCCGCAAATTCACCGTAACTCATTCCAAAATGCAATAACAACCGTGCAAGCGGACGCAGTAAGAATCGAACTTGTTGGTTTAATACTATTGATGGTGCGCTCATAGCTTCTCCTGAGTAGCCGGTAACCATCATACCGGATTATGCTTGACTTCCCAACAATATGGGATATTATTCCCAACAGGTGGTGGGATATAAATCCCATTTTCAATAATTGCATTTGATGAAAATTTACTCATGGAGCGCGTAATCAATGAAAATTTCTAATATTATCAATAAGTTAAATGTTATCTCGATTTTACTATTGAGCATGTATATTTTAGTTAGCTGCTCGACAATACCGCGACCTAGTGTCATGGATATTGTTGAGCAAAATTTAAATGAAAGTAGGTTGGTGCCTCGGGCGGCAGTACAGCAACTTGATATCCTTAATCTTTATTCTCATGAATATGCTAAGAATAAAAATATACCAATCGACATCGATATAACTTTAGACAAAACTAAAGTGCTTAATACCGGTGGTAATGGTTTTGTACAAATCGCGTTATTGGCACAACCTGCGATAATTAAAAAGTCAGAAATTCAATTTTTGATCTATGATGGTTCATTAACAGATAAGAATAAAAAACTAGTTTCTAATATTGTTGAGCATTCAAAAAAATATGTATCGAGTTTGGCTAACGGTAGTCAATTTAGTGTTGATAGTTCATTTAAACGAGATGACTTATTTGTAGACATCACTCAAAACCATAAACATCATAATCCGACATTAATTGATTTCGTTAAACTTTATTCGAAACAACACTATCCGGAAATGGCTAATCAAATAGTATTCATTTTAGGTGACATTGGTAAAATGTTAAAAACTGAAAAACAAGATGTGATTGATATGACTCGGATATTATCAGCTAAAGGGGTTAGAACATCTGTTTTGTCTTATGGCGAATCGCCTGATTTTTCTTTTTATAGTAAAATTGCAGAAGTTGGTAATGGTTTCTATCGAATTAATAAAGAAAAATTTAATTATACAAAGTGGCTTAAGAATGAAATTACTAATTTACATGCTTTTGATTATTCAAATTTAAAGGTTTCTATTAAGGCTAAAAACAATCTATTCATTACATCTATATTATCTCCAAATACATCTTTGGGTAATAACAACAACTATGATAGTGATAACATTAGTTTTAAATTTGATAAGTTTTCAGAAGGTAGTCAGTTTATCATGCTAGCTAAAGTAAGTTATCCTAAACTAAAAGGAAAGCCAAGTAAAAAAATTATAACTGTTAGTATCGATTATTTTGACAATAAAGATAGAAAGTATAAACGGTTATCTGTTGATAAGTACATTAATTATGTCTTCGAAAAAAATGAGCTGCAATCAAATATTAATACGAGAATAAAGCGTTCTAAATTAATATTAAAAACAAAATCTGTTATTAATGATATTGAACCGATGATTAAAGGACGGCGATATTATAAGGCAATTGCATTATTAACGACTCAGCAACAAGACTTAAAAAAATATTTGGTTGTCCATAGTGATAATGAATTATCTAGAGATGTTAGTGTGTTAGAAAAATACTCAAAAAAATTGTATAATTTTGATGATGAATTCATTCAGTTTTGGCAAATAAATAATGATCTAAATTGGGATAACGCACGCTTTGATTATCGTTATCAATAATTTAATCATGTTGTAGGACAAAATGGTAGTAAACAACTTATATTCTAATTTATGCGTCATACCGGTGTGACGGAGGTGAATTGTATATTTAATTTCAGATACAGGTCATACTGGTGTGACGAAAATAATTACATTTTTGGCAATAGTGTTCGATATTACTTCTCGCTGCATACTATTTATTAATAAAAGCTTGACCTAGAGTCGACTCCAGACTGTAATCTTTAGACATCACGATTATTTTGAGGTCTGATTATTTCCATGAATACAATGAAACTACTTCACTTTAGAGTCATGGCACTTATTTGTTTATTTTTCCCAGTGCCTAGTTTTGTATCTGCTGAACAAGTTGGGGATACCACTATTGAGGGCATGACCTGTCAGTTTAGCACCTCTGACATACAAAAAAATGGGATAACGAATCATGAGTATTAATGTAGAAGTTTTTTCATCTCCTGGTTGTGGTAAATGCGGTCACGCGAAAGAGGTATTACGTAAACTAGTGTTAGAAATTGGTGCTGATAAAATACAATGGCGGGTTGTTAATATTCTTGAAGAGTTGGACTATGCTGTTAAAGTTGGTGTACTGTCGACACCATCAATTGCAATTAATGGTGTGCTTGTTTTTACTAGTTTACCATCATCCAGTAAATTACGTGTCGAACTTGAAGCCCGATTGGAGCAATTAAATAGTGGCGAGTCTTTATGAGCACATTATTATTGTTGACTGCAACATTGCTTGGTTTACTTGCCTTTTTTGAACCTTGTACAATTGCTACTCATACTTTGTTTTCAGTACGAGTTAACCAGAGTACGGACAAAAAACAATGCTGCTATAATTTACTGTCTGTATGGCTAAGTCGCACAGCGTTATTAATCGTTCTATTTGTTTTGGCAGTGGTACTAATTGATACACCGCTATGGGGGCCGTATCTTCCGAGTGTAATCTTAAGTATTATGGCGGTGTTGTATGTGGTTTCACGTTTTACTTATATTCCTATACCACATTTAGAATTTTTTAAATTAGTACCGGGCAGAAAAAAATTACCGTATTCAATTAAACTCGGATTAACATTGCCCGCTTGCACTTTACCGTTGATCATAGTGACAATCGGTATGGCTATCACGGTTAATTCTATAGGCTTTGCCATTTTGGCTGCAATTTTATTCGCTAGTTTATTTACCGTGCCGATGCTAATAGCCTCTTATACCGGTATGCAGAATGATGGTAAACAATTATTGAACCGAGCGGCAAAAGGCAGCCCGTACCTCACCGCAGTTTTGTTATTGGGAACAGCGGTTTATTTACTCATTCCGTCTTTCGATATTTCAGCAACGTCACTGAAGACTACCTTACAGACTGCGAGTATTGGTGGTGTTGGTATTGCATTTTTAGCGGGTTTTGTGTTTAGTTTTAATCCCGTGTCGTTTGCATCTGTGCCGGTAATGTTAGCCTATGTTACTAAAGCGCAGAAAAAGCGCAGTGCGCTATTAATGGGTGGTTCATTTGTACTGGGCTTGATTACTACCCATGTAGTGTTAGGAGTAGCAGCAGCACTTGGTGGTGAATGGGTTAAAAGTATTATGGGGCGGGAATGGGGCTTGGTTCTTGGACCGCTACTAATACTGATGGGGTTAATGTGGGCTGGATGGTTAAACATTCGGTTACCGTGGTTTGGGGTGAAAGGACGTAAAGCCACCGGGCTGTGGGGAGCTTTTTTACTTGGGATTCCATTTTCGGTTGCGGTGTGTCCATTTTGTACTCCGGCGTTATTGGTAACATTAACGGCGAGTGCAGCGATTGGTTCGGTTAGTTTTGGTTTTGTTTTGTTACTTGCGTTTGCGCTTGGTCGTAGTATCCTTGTTATTATAGGAGCGTGGAGTATGGGCTGGTTAGAGTCATTAAATGTGATTTCACGACACCAACGTAAATTAGAGATGCTTTCTGGTTTAACATTAATGCTAACTGGATTGTATTTGTTAAATGAATATTTTTTTATTATAAAATTGAGTTGATATTAAACTAGCATGGCTATTTATCGAATTGGCGAAGTAACAAAAATGCTAAATCTCAGTGCAGATACATTGCGTTATTATGAAAAAATAAACCTGCTCAGCAATATATCACGTAATGCATCTGGAATTCGTGAGTATAATGATAAAAATATTTCATTATTAAAGTTTATTAGACGAGCCCAGAAAATGAATTTTTCGTTGGCTGAAATTAGTGATTTAATTCAAATGCGAACCGATCCGCAACATGCTCGTAATGAGGTACGGTTACTCACAGCACAAAAATTAAAAGAAATTAATAACTCAATTGAAGATCTCACTACCTTACGAAATGAATTACAGTTATTAATGAACCTGTGTTTTGGTAGTGATGATGGTTGTCCAATTATAGATTCAATAGATGGTGATTAATTCTAAAATTATGCCCTGAATGAAAGTATTTTTAACTATTAATAATTTTTATATCAATAAAAAGAGTTTTACCTGCAAGCTCGTGATTACCATTGACCGTAACAGTACTTTCTGTAATATTGGTAACAGTGACTAAGCGTTTTCCGTGAGGTGTGTTGGCATAGATTGATTGGTTTAATATTAAGGGTTCGCTGGATTTAAATGCACGTCTTTTAACTTTAAATATTAGTGAGGCATCGTAAACTCCAAAAGCGTCTTTGGGTAATACTGTTAACTCAAATTTTGTAGTATCGCCTGCGGTTACAACCGCATTTTCAATTACTTTTAAGACGCTTCCATCGCCTTGATAAAATGATAAAGGGGTATTTTTTTCAGTTGCTTCAAGAATATCGCCTTTGCGATTTTTTATACTGTAGTGTATATGATACAGTTTATCCTTATTTACAATGCTTATCTTTGATATCATAACTTACTCGCTCATATTCTAAAACATAAGATTAGAATTGTCTCTTTAAGTTTAAAATAGCACATATGAATTTAAAACACAGTAGGATATTATGTTCTTTTGGGTATTGGATAGTGATTTTTATAAATGTAAATGGATAAATTATAACTCTGATTTTTTGTGGATAGACTGTTTTATAATATTTATTGACGACGATATAACGATAGCTGCAATTAATAGTCCGATTACAATATCAGGGATACCTGATTGAAAATAGGCAACGAGCACCGCAGCAAGTAGTACGCCAACATTAGAAATCATATCATTACGAGAACATATCCATGAAGCTCGAATATTAATATTGCCTTCACGAAATTTCATGAGTAGTGCAAAACAAATAGCATTAACAACTAAGGCCATTACGCCGTAAATTCCCATGAGATCAGAATTGGGTATTGTTATTGTGAATATCTTATATAAAGCCGATAGTGCAATGCCAATGCCTAATATAAGTTGAATAATACCACTAGCCATAGCAGCGTGAATACGCCATTTGTCGTGTTGTTTTACGGCATATAAACTTAAGGCATAAATAAATGCGTCAGCAAACATGTCAAGAGAGTCAGCTAAAAGTGCAATAGACTGGCTAATGATGCCTGCAGAAAATTCAATGACGAACATACTAAAATTTAAGATAAATACAATGACCAAAATTCTAACTTCTGATTGGTTACCAGCGGTAGCGTCACAACTGCATCCTGATTTATTCTTAGATTTTGACATGGTGATAATTGAATTTTTTAACTTGAGGATTATTAAAAAAACGACTTGAAAGAAAATACTTTCAAGTCGTTTAGCATTTTATTTAATCGTTGTATTTTCCTTTAGAAAAAGTTGAATAAAGCACAGGTAATACAAACAATGTTAATACTGTTGAGGTAAATAAACCACCAACTACAACGGTTGCGAGTGGTTTCTGAACCTCTGAACCCACACCGGTTGCTAATAACATTGGTATTAAACCTAGTGCAGCAATACTCGCTGTCATTAATACAGGCCGTAGTCGCGACAGCGAACCTTCAACAATGGCTTGTTGCAAATCTGTACCATTTTCAAAGCGCTGATTAATCGCATTGACTAATACCACACCATTTAGAACGGCGACACCAAACAAGGCAATAAAGCCAATTGATCCAGGAACCGATAAATATTGTCCTGAGATAAACAGTGCTGCTATTCCGCCAATTAATGCTAGTGGCACATTGATCATAATTAACAATGCTTGACCAACTGAACTAAAAGCAAAATACAATAATAAGAATATTAAGCCTAAAGAGAGAGGTACTACGATCATTAGTCGGGCTTGTGCTCGTTGTTGGTTTTCAAATTGACCACCAAATACCACACTGTAACCTGATGGCAAATCAATATCGGATTGAATTCGTTTATCAATTTCAGCAACTAAGCCACCCATATCACGTCCTTCAACATTGCTTTGAATCACGACTCGGCGTTGTACGTCATCTCGACGAATTTGTGGTGGCCCTGATTCAATTGCAACTTCTGCAACATCACCCAAACGAACCCAAGCTCCACTAGGAGATTGCATTATTAAGTTTTTAATAATTTCAATGCTGTTTCGAGATTTATCTTCGAGTCGAACGTAAATGTCGTATCGTTCATTACCATTGATCACTTGACCTGCTTCTTGACCGCCAATTGAATTACTAACGAGGTCCATTACTTGAGTGACGGATAATGAATAACGTGATAATAAATCGCGATTTGGACGTACCACTAGTTGTGCCTCACCTGCAATTTGTTCTAAGGCAACCCCGGTTGTACCAGGTATGGTTTTAACTAAGGATTCAATTTCACGTCCTTTTGTAACCAGTACATCAAGGTCCGAGCCAAATAGCTTAATGGCGAGTTGGGCTTTTACTCCAGATAATAACTCATCCACTCGTGTTGCAATGGGTTGTGAGAAATTAAACAATAACCCAGGATGTTCCGACATTTTAACCTTCATTAATGCTTGAAGACCTTTTCGATCATCGGCTGAGGTCCATTCGTCGATAGGTTTTAAGCCAATAAAAATTTCAATGTTGGATACGGGTTCAGGATCACCGCCAATTTCTGCTCGTCCAACTCGACTTGAAGTATAAAGCACTTCGGGAAATGTCATTATTTTCAGTTCAAGTTTTTGAGCAACTTCAAGTGCCGTATTTAAACTAGAGGAGGGTGCCAAGGTTATTCTGACATTGATGGTGCCTTCTTCAAGTTCTGGTACAAACTCGGTTCCAAGAAAGGGAACCAGTGCAATTGATGCTATAAATAATGCAACAGCACTAATTACGATTTTACTTTTATTTTGTAATGCCTTTTTTAAGCCCAGTTTGTAGTTATTTTGCAGTGGTTTTACTAAAGGGCTCTCTTTCTCAATTACACCGGTTTTAAATACATAGGTTGCTAATGCGGGGATGACGATTAAAGCGACCAATAATGACGCAAACATTGCTAATACAATTGATTGTGCCATGGGTTGAAATAATTTTCCTTCAACGCCTTCTAATGAGAATAATGGTGCAAATACAATCGCAATAATTAACACGGCAAAGAACACTGGACGAGCAACTTCTTTTGCCGACTCTTTAATCCGTAACTCGATACCGTGATCATCATGTGCGGCATCATCGGGGTGTTTACCACCTAAGCCTACTTTTCTATCGTGATGTATTGCATCAGGTTTTACTAAATGGCTAAAAACGTGTTCCATCATCACCACGGAGCCATCGACCATCATACCGATAGCGATAGCCAAACCACCCAGCGACATTAAGTTGGCAGAAATTCCCCAATAGGACATCACAATTAACGCCATACCAATTGAAATTGGTATTGATAACAATACGAGTAATGATGCTCGCAAATTCATTAAAAATAACATTAGTATGATAATAATTAATACGAAAGCTTCAAGTAGTGCTTTGGTTACGGTACTAACTGCTTTATCCACTAAGTCCGATTGATCATAAAATGGTTCAATGATAACGCCTTTGGGTAATGCTTGTTGAATACCGGGTAATCGATCTTTGATGTTATCAATGGTTGCTTTAGTATTAACACCTAAGCGTTTTAGTACAATACCAATAACAACTTCACCGAGTTGTTGTGGCTGGCCTTTCTTTTCTCCATCAGGATAGCGTGTTGTCATGGTGACAGCACCTTGGCGAATTTCAGAACCAAATGATATTTTAGCAACATCTTTCACACGCACGACTGTGCCGTGAATATTTTTAAGTGGGATGTTACCAATATCGCGTAAACCGTCTTGACCTGAGCGTATCCAGCCAACGCCGCGAATTACAAGTTGTTCTGCACCGCGATCCATATACCAACCACCGGCGTTACGGTTATTGTCTTCGATGGCTTCTGCCACGTCATTGGCTGTTAATGCAAAACTGAGTAATTTTTCGGGAGCTAGTTGTACTTGATATTGTCGAACCTCACCACCAAACGAAAGTACGTCGGTGACACCGTTGACGGGCATGATTAATAATTTTACAACCCAGTCATTGAGGCTACGTAAGGTAAGTGAATCATATTCACTTCCTGGTGCTGCGCGTAATACGTATTGAAAAATTTGACCAAGACCTGAAGTATTGGGACCCATTTCTGGGGTACCGACTCCAGCAGGAATTTTTTCACGAGCGGCTTGCAAGCGTTCAAAAACCAGTGCTCGTGCAAAATAAATATCAACACCTTCACTGAAAACGACTGTAATACCCGATAGACCTGTTTTAGAAATTGAACGAACTTCCTCTACATCGGGCAAACTGTACATTACGGCTTCGATAGGGAAGGTGATGAGTTGTTCTACTTCTTCAGAAGCCAAACCGGGGGCTTCAGTATTAATGGTTACTTGAACATTGGTTACATCCGGAAATGCATCCAGATTTAATTTGGGTAACATAATAACAGCGGCGAGCATACCTGCTATTAATGCCAAGAGCACCAATAACCGGTTTGTCACAGCCATATCAATAATTTTATTTAACATAGTAGTATCCTAATTAATGGTTATGAATTGAAAATCCGCCTTTCGCGAGTTCGGATTGAACAAAGAATGCACCTTTAGTAACAACAGTTGTTCCAGGTGCAACTCCTTTAATGACAGCTAATCCATTAATTACTTTTACTAATTCGACTTCTTGTGACTTAAATTCACCTTTTTCATCGCCTTCTAAAAATATTTCCCAATCACCATCTTGACTACGAACCACGGCTTCTTCGGGAAGTGCGATGGCTTGACTATTGGTATCGGTAGAAATAAATGCAGTGACAAACATTCCCGCGTGTAAAAGATCGTTAACATTTGGTACTTCCATTCGAATAGCTTGGGTTCGAGTTGCTTCATCTAATTTATGATGAAACTGACTGACTGTAGCAGGTAATTTGTGTGAATTAAATGCAATGTTGGCTGTGTTACCAAGGCTAATTAAGGCTACTTGGGTAGGATTTAGCCGTGCTTCTGCCCACATAACGGACTCATTGGTAATGGTAACGAGCACTCGGCCAGGTTCAATTTGTTCACCAATAATAAATTGATCAGAAATAATTCGTCCGGATAAAGGTGCAAGTAATTGGAATGTGCCATCGGCTTCTCTAGTGCCTTTAATCATTGCATCGACTTCAGCTTTAGTCATGCCGTATGAACGTGCTTTTGTTAATAATTGATTCCAGTTAGCACGGGCTTCAGTATAACGGCGTTCAGCAACCACTTTTCGTCCAAGCTTTTTAACACGGTTCCACTCACGAGTGGCTACGAGTAATTTGCCTTGCACTTCGGTCATTTCGACACTAGACAATGTTACAACAGCTTGTCCTTTCTCAACTTTTTCACCCAACTGAGCATGTCGTGCAATCACTTGAGCTGTGATACGTGGGGTTATTTTAACTGTTTTGTAATCATTGAAATGAATTTCAGCAGGAGCGGAAATGGTTTCACTGATAGCCTGGAGCTGAAGTTTGGTGACTTCAATATTACCTTCAGTCATCTGTACGTTGGTTAATTTAATAACACCGGCTTCTTCTTCATGACCGCCAGCTTCTTTGTTATGGCCGGCTTCTTCTTTACCGTCATCGTGTCCATGTTCGTCTTTTTCTTTATGGTCGTTTGAATTCGCAAAGACTGGTTGGATAATGTCATTATTGCCTGCACCTGCGGTTAAAAGAACAATGCTCATTGATAGTAGTACGATATTTTTAATTTTCATTTTGATGCTTCCAATAATTTTATATTTAACCAATTGGTGATACTCGCGGTGGTATTCATCCATTCGAATGCACTTTGCCAATGTTTGCCTCGTAACTCTAAACCTGCGGTTTGAGTATCGACTGCCTGTTTTAGCTGCACTAAATAATTTGTGGTGCTCAAGTCGCCGAGTTTCCATAGGCGTTTAATCAGTTTTAATTGAGCTTGAACACTGGTTTTGCCATTTTTACGCCAGTTGGACCATGCTTTTTGTAATAACGAGTAGCGCTGAGTACTGGACATTACCATTGCGCGATGGTTACGAAATGCTTGTTGGGCGTTGTATTCTGACTGGATTAAATGTTGTTTTGCAACGTCGACTTCGGCACTAAAACTATTTCTAATATTTAATGGTATCGAAAGTGTAATGCCGGCAAGTGATTGTGTGTCTTCACTACCGCCACGTATTGATATTGTTGGATCCCAACTTTTTTCACTTTGGCGTAACGCTACCATTTTGCGCGCACTATTAACCTTTGCTTGTTCAATACGAACAGCCGGAAGGTTCGCAATGAACTGGGTTTTATCACTGGGAAGTCGAGCTGTGGGTAAGGTGTTGGGTAGATCAGGTAGTATTGTTGGTAACTCTCCTAAGAGTGCTCGTAAGTTTTCTTTTGCTGAACTGGCTTCAGCAGCCGCTTGAGCATGAGTCATAATAGCCTCACTGTAGGCTAAGCGTGCTAGGTTTAATTCGACTTGGCTCAAATCGCCAGCCGAGTGTCGTTGTTCTGATATTTTTGCAAAATCTTTCATCAACGCCAAGTTTTGTTTAATCAGCGTAAAAATTTCTTTACTGGTATGTTGTTCGGCTAATGCCGCTAGAATATCGTATACCAGTTGTTGTTTGGCGAGTTCAAATTCGGCATCGGCTTGTGTTAGATCCGATTCGGCAACACTGGTTCGGGCACTGCGTTTACCGCCAATGTCAATGGTTTGGCTTAACTGTAAAACCGAGGTAGTAATATTTGTTTTTTCTGAATCAATTTCAAGCTCTGGATTATACAGCGCCTGATCTGCTGCTTGAAGTTTCGCGTGAGCCTCTTTTAACTTTGCTTGCTCTTGTAATAGACGAGGGTGTTTCGATATTACGCTGTTAATTAATTGTTTGACGTTATTTGGCGCGAGTTTACTCGAGAACGTTAAACTCGATTGCGGTGGTATTGTTTCACTGGCTATTAAATTTGAGCACAGTGAGACAGAGAACAGCATAAATGCTATTTTAAAATTATTATTCATGGAAAAATCCTTAACTTGAGTTACAGCAACACATCACACTACAGCGTGATATGTAACACATCTAAATGTTTGTATAGCAGGATTTAAGCGTTTGGTGGAGGTGTAGCGGGTTGATATATTTGTGACGATGGAAACGAAACTGGTATTGCAATGTAGTTATTCGTGGTGGCAAGATAACTGTTAACAGCATCTGGATAGATACCCACAAAATGAGATGAAATATGACTGTGACAACTATCATCACCATTGTTATTGTGAGGATTGCTGTCCTTATTGTGATTTAAATTTTGGTTTTCATCGATATTAGTAAATGAATCTTCTTGTTGAGTAACAAAGCAATCATAATCTACAGCCATAGCAATATTACTGCTAAAAAGCATAAAAATAGATATTAATAGCAGCATTTGTTTCATGGCATTAGTGTATCGAATTTTTAACATATTGCATATGATTATTTGGCAAAATAGCGCCCTTTAAAGGCACTCACAATCTTAACTTTCCTTAACTTTAGAGTAGGACAGTAATGGCATCAGTTAGTTTCAACTATTTTAATTATTGGGCATTAGTGTTACGTTTCAAGAGTGCTAATGTAAGTTATGGTTTGTAATAAATCAACACTTTAAGAATTGTTTTTACTATTGAACATAAAGATGGGTTATATCGATTGGAAAACTAATTTCTCAGTGATTGGTTTGGATTTATTAATTTGAGTTTTGTAGTAATTAGTGGATTGTTTGGCTGTTTGAATGAATCGGAAAAATCGAATTACTGTAAAAAACATCCCTGCTGCAATCGTGCAGCAGGGAATAGGTCACTATCTTAGTGTGTACTTCTAGAAATCCAACTTGGACCAAGACCTTCTATCGGTTGACTGATAAAGGGTGTTGGTGCATTTGCTGGAAGGGCAGACTCTGGAGATAAACGATCACCATTAGCATCGATATAGATTTTAGTACTATCAACGTTAATGACCCGTCCAACTTTAAATGGTGCTTCTGTGATCGTTCTGCCAGGCAAGCTATCAAGAAAACGTCTAATGGTATGAATTGGATGTAAATAGCGATCGGGAGCTACTTGTTTAATCTTATTCATAACCAAAATATTTTTAGTTGCTTTAGGTGGCACAACGGTAACGACACTAGAATAATCATCAGCATCCGCTAATTCAAAAAATTGTGAGTTAACGCCACCAGTGGTACGAGATACTTGACCTAACTCATAGCTGTGACCATAAAAACCAGTTTTAACATAGCGTTTACTAGGATCAAATGGTATGCCTTTAATCCAGGTTTTAACGACACGGCCATCAGCTGAGGCATAGGGTTTGTTGATTAAATCGAGGTGTTGAAACACTGTGTTAGAATAACCAACATACCAGCCACCACGTTGGGTATAGGCTTGACGGCTGATATTGTTAGACAACATTGTTTCCATACTGCCAATTAATGACTGACCGGGAATTTCAGCGGTAACAATACCAGCAGCAATTGGATAGATGGAATACAGATCACGTAAGGTAATTTCACCTGTTTTACGACCATCGGTGAATTTTGCATTAGCAGGAACATCATTGATGCTAGGTACTAAATAACCGAATCGAAAACCATTGGTTGATGCTAAATCAACACCCGGCCAATTGGTTTGAGCTGCTATTAGTGGATCTGTAGTATAACGGAAAGCATCACTGATAAAATTATCCAATAATCTTTCTAACACATTAAGGCGAATCAATTTAACATCGGTATAACCTACAACCGTATTAAGATCTTCTGTTAGCTGATGACCTTTAACGTCAGTATCCCGGCAAATATTTCCAGGACAAAAACCACCCGGAATGAAACTATGACGTTCAACGATGCCGTCTTTACCCGCAATAAATGGTTCTTCAGCATCTTCGACTAATGCAACTAATGCTGGATCTGGTGTAACAGAGTCATCAACAGGAACAATGTCCCAAATGACATTTCGGAGACTGCCATCCATGTTTATACTGAGATCTAAACGACCGATAACAACATCATCAGCACTTTCAACAACCAAAGTTCCACCACGGTTTAATTGACGTAACTCATTTATGTTTAAACCATTAGCTGACAATGTTGGTGCTATACCATTATGATCGGCAATATAAGGTCTAGTTGTTATTTCATGAGTGTGGCTCGATAAAATTACATCGATACCATCAAAATCACGTCCTAGCTGTAAATTTCCAACTAAACCCATTTCGGATAAAACAACGACAAAATTTGCGCCTTTATTTCGAACTTCTTGAAGTATGTCTGCCATCTCAGAATGAGCTTGAGTAAAGCGTAAACCAATAGTCAGAGCAGGATTACCGTGTTTAAGGAATGTTGCAGTGACACCGATCACAGCAACTTTTAAACGACTATTATTAATTGGAAAAATTTTATACGGTAATAATACTCGTTTGTTGTGAATTGCTGGCGGTAAAGGTGCAGTGCTAGCATCATTGTATAAATTAATTGCTAATGTTGGAAAATTTGCAGCGGTAACACCAGGGCCATCGTAAGCATTAGCCATTACCTGAATGTTAGCAGGCAGTTTTGGTTTTGGTCCAAAGCTAGCAAATCGATTACGAAATACCGCAGGGCCATAACCGAATTCCCAATTACCAGGAGTGTATGCATCGAAGCCTAGCGCATTAAGCGATGGCATAATCGCATCACCAACGGTGAACAATACTTCAGCACTGCCGTGAACCATATCACCAACACCGAGGGTTAAGCTGTTTGTTGAACTGTCACGGATATCTTTAATTACGGTTGCAATTTTAGCAACTCCACCAGCCTGAGTGACTAAACGTTCATTTTCATCTGTGTCGTGGATAATTCCCGGATGTGCTTGCAAGGCACCGTGTAAATCCGAAACATGGATTAAGGTTAAATCAGTAGCAAGAGCAGTGGCCGACATTGTGATAGATGCAGTCGCCGACAACAACACGGCAAGTGCTGTTTTATTAAAACGATTATTATGGCTAAAAGTCATAATGGTGTTCTCCATTAGTTTATAAATTGTATGTTGTGTGATTGTGGTTTTAATAAGATGCTTGTAGTCGACTAAAGTTTTGTCCATCAACCTTAATCGATGAAGCACAATTCACAACAGTCTTATAACAAAGCGGAGATATGAGGAAAAGCATTACCAAAAAACGATCGTGATTGTTAGTGCATAGTCACAAAAATAGAACAAAAATTAATAATCAAAATGACAGTAGCATTAAATTGTTTAAATTATAAACATTTTAGCCATGGTTGCTTGGGGTAAATTTTACTGCAATTTTCGGACTTTGTTCACACAAAAAAACAAAATTAGGTCAAATGTTCTATAGGTAATCCAGCTGTTTTCCATTCTGGATAGCCATCTTCCATGCGACGTGCCTGCAATCCTTGTCGGCGTAAACGAGCAACAGCATCAAATGCGAGTACACAATGAGGACCTCGACAGTAAGCCACAATTTCTTGATCGGTGGATAACTCAGCAAGCCGTTTTTCTAATTCTTGAACTGGGATATTGACTGCACCGGCAACATGTCCGGCAGCATATTCTTCAGCTGGGCGGACATCCAATACCGTGACAAGACCGTCCCGAACACGTGCCATTAATTCGTTACGGGGGATTGGTTCGAGGCTGTCTTTGACTGTTAAATACGTATCGACTAGACGATTCACCTCAGCAATGTGCCGTTCAGATACTTGGCGCAGAGAGTGTAATAAGCCAACTACATCATCACCGCTAATTTGGTAATACACTTTCAAGCCTTGTTTACGGCTCGTCACTAGTCCAGCCAAGCGTAAATGTTGCAAATGTTGTGAAGTATTGGCGAGGGTCAATCCTGCTATCTTGGATAATTGTTCTACACTGCGTTCACCTTGAGCCAAAAACTCTAATAATTCCAATCGGTTGCCATTACCTAGGGCTTTGCCGATACGAGCAAACTGATTAAAAATATCGTGTTTAAAGTTATCACTTGACATTATGTTGGGATCATCTATTCTACTACTCAAGTAATCTCTTGATTACTTTTCTCTGGTTTGAGTATAGCATAGCGATCAAAGTGTGCAAATATTCTGAAATAGTGCTTTAAGATTAAGCAATAAATGAGTTAAATAATAGCGTAATGACGAGGTGCGATAATGAGTTTTGTTGAGTTTGTAATGGCAAATGAGCCTTATATAAGATCCGGATTCTTTTTTGGCATCCTAATTATTATGGCAATCTGGGAGTATTTAGCACCACGGCGGGTATTAACGGTTTCTAAAACGGTACGTTGGGTTAATAATATTGGTTTGGTATTTTTAAACAGTTTTATTATACGTTTAATTTTTCCGATAATGGCCGTTGGTATAGCATCGTTTGCGCAGCAAAATGGTTGGGGAATTTTTAATTATTATAATGTGCCATTTTGGGGTGCTGCAGTGGTATCTATTATAGCGATGGATTTTATAATTTATTTACAACACGTAATGGTTCATGCAATACCGACATTATGGCGTTTACACCGTGTACATCATGCGGATCTGGATTTTGACGTGACAACCGGAGCGCGTTTTCATCCCTTAGAAATTATTATTTCGATGCTAATAAAATTTGCAACTATTATTGTATTAGGCGCACCGGTTATCGCTGTTGTACTATTTGAAATTATTCTTAATGTCACCGCTATGTTTAATCACAGTAACGTGAAGCTACCACTTGCGCTGGATCGGCTGTTACGCTTGGTTTTAGTGACACCGGATATGCACCGAGTACACCATTCAGTCGAAGACCACGAAGCAAATAGTAATTTTGGATTTAGCTTGCCGTGGTGGGATCGTTTGTTTGGAACCTATCGTGACCAACCCGATGCAGGCCATGAAAACATGACCATCGGGATTCATAAAATTCGTGATGTTAAACAAGTGTCCTGGTTACCCGGTATGTTAATGATACCGTTTAAAGAAAAAGTAAGTGGCTATGCAATTAATCGGCGTGCATGGAGTCATGATGATGAAGAGTAATAAAAGTAAATTAATTAAAATTAGTATCTTACTTTTTGTTGTCATCGGAATTGGTTGGGTAATTCAATACCGTGATCAACTTGATGCTGCTGCATTGGAGCAATGGGTTAATAATGCCGGTGCTGCAGGACCTATTGTCTTTATGTTACTGTATGCTATTGGTACTGTTTTTTTTTTCCCAGGTTCGGTATTAACGCTGGCAGGTGGAGCTATTTTTGGTCCGGTGTTAGGAACATTTTATAACCTAACTGGAGCAACCCTTGGCGCAACATTAGCATTTATTATTTCGCGCTATCTCGCTTCAGATTGGGTAGAGCGTAAAACTGGAGGACGGCTTAAACAGCTCAAAGAAGGTGTTGAGGGAGAAGGTTGGCGTTTTGTTGCGTTTGTTCGTTTAGTGCCATTGTTTCCGTTTAACTTACTGAATTATGCTTTAGGCTTAACGCGAATAAAATTATGGCATTATATCTTGGCATCATATATCTGTATGTTGCCAGGAGCATTTGCGTATACGTATTTGGGCTATGCTGGGCGTGAAGCCGTTGCTGGTGGTGACGGTATGATTCAAAAAGGTTTATTCGCATTATCAATTTTAGCCATCGTTGCATTTATACCATCGGTTATATCAAAGATGCGTCGAGGACCAATGTTGACCGTGGATGATTTAAAACAGTTATTAGACAATAATACCGATGTGTTGATTTTAGACGTTCGTTCCAATGATGAGTTTGCAGGAGAGCTAACACATATATCACAAGCTGTTAATATTCCAGTGGAACAATTATTAAAACGTTGTAATGAATTAACTCAATACCTTGAAGCAAAGGTCGTTATTGTATGTCGAACAGATG
Organism: uncultured Thioalkalispiraceae bacterium; assembly: GCA_964420605.1. Classification (GTDB taxonomy): domain Bacteria; phylum Pseudomonadota; class Gammaproteobacteria; order UBA6429; family Thiohalophilaceae; genus CAYQUC01. The sequence goes on from CAYQUC010000026.1 coordinate 19,426, forward strand.
TACGTTCGGTTAAAGCGGCTAAAATATTAACCAAAAATGGATTTTCCGATGTGCATGTTATTAAAGGTGGTATGAGCGAATGGCATAACAAGGCTTATTCCACCAGCATATAGAGTAAGTGTTTAGGTCTATCGTTCACCGAGGGTAAAAGTAAATGTGGTTCCTTCATCCACTGCGGAAGCCACATGTATTTCTCCCCGATGCCGTTTTATAATCCGTTTGACTGTGGCCAAACCGACACCGCTACCTTTAAATTCTTTACCATGAAGTCGTTGGAATGGGGTGAATAATTTATTAGAATTTGACATATCAAACCCCACACCATTATCTTTAATAAAAAATTCAAAATTTTCATTATCCTTTTTATTAAATTCGATTGCTGCGCTATTTGTTTTTGAGGTAAATTTCCAGGCATTATTTAGTAGGTTTTCTACGACTGAATAAAGTAATGCGGGGTCTCCATTTGCTGTTAAATTATCGGCAATTGTAATTTTAATGTCACGCTCAGGATGGGCCAATTCTAATTCAGTAATAATGTTATGAGCAAACTTAGATAATGATACAGGCTCGTTTCTTAAGTCCTTATGAGAAACCAATGCGATGTTTAACATACTGTCTATTAATTCACCCATGTGCTGTGATCCTTTTCGGATTCGGTGGATGTGATTTTTTCCGTTATCATCAAGTTGACTCGCGTAATCTTCCTCTAGTATTTTACAAAAACCATCGATAGTTCGTAACGGTGTTCTTAAGTCATGAGAAATTGAATAACTAAAAGATTTTAATTCATTGGTTGCACTTAACTGGTCTTCGTATGCCACTTTTAATTCTAATGTTTGTTTTTCTAGTAATTCGGTTTTTTCATTAACTTCAAATTCAATAATTTTATTTTGTTTATAAAGTATAATATTAAACTCTCTGTGTTTACGGAAAACATACCAAATTAAGTAAGTTAACACTAATCCAAGTAATAGTACAAAAATGGGTAAATTAAGATTGTAACTGAAAAAATATTTTGAATGATATGTTTTTGCTTCTATAAGTTGGCCGTTAAATGCGTAAGACTGATTAATATTATGCTCAATGTTAAAAATAGAACGGTTGTTAGTCAATGAAGCTGGTATGACGTTGATATCATTTACGACTATATCTAGTTTAAAGTTATTGGGTAGGTTTATGTATTTCAGTAGAATAGTAGGTGATATTTTAAACCCTAAAATAGCATAAACATTATTAATATTCATATTTTTAGTTTTTGGTTTTTCTTTACCAAAATATAATGAGCTAAACGCATATAAACTATCAGAACTTGGGGATAGTACTATCGTATTACTCAAATCAGTTGAATCAATAATGGCCTCTTGAACTTGCTTAAATGTTAATATATCTCGACCAATTAATGTCGATGTAGTAACGGTATAGGGTTGAACATAGGTTATTGGGAATATATATTTTGCTATCGGAGATGGGCTAAAAACATCTTTAGGAAAATTTCTAAAATGAAATCCAGTATAGCCTTCATTTTGTTTTTGTAATTCAATTTGTTGTACATTTATTTTTTCAATACGAGGAATATAATAAATATTTTCGATATAAGGATACCGAACAATGGTGGGGTGAATAAATATATTAAATTGATCTTCGCTAACTATGTCTGAAGTATTAAACAACAGATTGATACTTTCATTTATATTGTCTAAATCATTAAAGCTTGACCAAATATTGTTAAATATGCGATTTGATTGATTTATAAAGCGATTTTTTTCTTTTTCAATTTCATATTGTAAGGTTGTGATGCAAATTAATATACTCACGGTTACACCGATGATTGGAATCAACCACAGATTTCTTTTATTTGTAAAGTCCACAATGTTATTTAGATGTTATTTTATTACCATTGTTGAGACGCGCGCCTCATGGTGTGTTTGTCTAACGTAATATTAGCTTGCCTTAATAATCCCTCATTGACAAACATGTGCCATTCTTTATTAATTGTTATTGGAATTTCAGTTATATCAGCACCTGCTAAAATACTTATTGCAACTTCAGATGACCATCTGCCCTGTTCGAAGGCGTTTTTAGTTAGTCCGAGCATAGCGTACGGCATCATCCATTTATAATTGGTAACTGTTAATTTTGTACTATTATTTTTAACGTGTTTGACAGCCTGCTGTTCATCCCAGTCATTAATTCCAGCATAATTATTTACAATAATAAAATCAGCATTTTGTGCATTATTGTATGCAGTTTTCCACTGAGCCATTGTCGATACGAATATGGCTTGTAAGTTTATTCCGTGTTTGCTGTACTCTTGTTTATAATGATGAAAATCTTTATGTTCAGTAATAACATCGGCAGATAGGTAAATTCCATTGTTTACGTTAGATATATTATTTTTTATGATCGATAATAGCGGTAGAATAGGCGCAACTTCAACCATGCCGGTGACATTGCTATAAGGATAACCATAAGCTTCTGCAGTCCAATTAATACCGCAAAAAATAAATGGTAAAGGGTTATCTTTATAATACGGCTGAATCAGGTAGCGAGAGGCATTATCATCTGACGCAATTACAATGTCAGGTTGATAAGATTCAATTAGTAGCTTAGCTTGCAAAGCCATTTTTTTTGCAAATTCTACTTTCGTATTTCGTTTAGTGTCCATAAAAAATTTTTTTAATTGACACTTATTCATTAGTGTTTGTTCTACGCCGGCTTCGATTCCGTCATTCCAAGCATAACCCGAATGATATGACATCACTAATAAGCATTTTTTGCTATTAATTGTACTATCTGCAACTGCTGCTGATGCAAAAAAAAAGAATAACACACTATATATGGCTAGTGGATAGCGAGATATTGTCATAAGATAACATGACCGAAATTATTATGGATAAAAATAGTAATATTCAATTACTTTAAATATAGCACATTCTCGATTGCTCACTATCAATTAAGGGCTTATCTACAAGCATTTCAGCTGAGCTAAGATAATTTAGTTTTAATTGAACTATTTATTCAATAGTGGCATTAAGGTTTTTGAGATGAGCTTATCAATATAAAAGAAATTAAAAACTGGGTTATCTGTTACTCAATAATTAATGGATTGTTTATTTTCTTAAATATAATTTAATATCGATATTGTTTTTATTATTTTCGATAGTGTATTGCACTCGAGCTATGTTTTGTTTGCCTGAAATCATGGGTTTTAATATCGCTATTTCAACTGATTTTGGTGCGATAATGACGAGTTTTCCTAGTGTTGTTGCTGCTACGTCACCAATGCTTTCAAACACCGATTGATATTCTTCAATATTGAGGTTGTTAAGTTCAAACACAATAACAGGGTTCTTATTATAGTTAGGCAGGGACAATACGGCTTTGTTTACTTGTTTTAGTTCAGTTAATTTGAAACCCGAATCTGCAAAAACTTTGGCTAGCTTTTTAAAACTAATTTTACTGGTACTGTTAAAATTGACAATTTTTGTTTTTAGATCAACGTTTACTGTAGAGGCATCAATTTCAGGTAATTGGGCAATTTTTTTACTGACATTGTAAACACAAAAAGCACAGACCATTCCTTCGACCTTGCCTTGATAGATTAAGTTAGATTCGGTTGCTTGGCTATTAAAACTACATAGTACTAGTAATAGGGTGAATACTCGTTTCATTATTTTAATTCCTTAATATCTACGTTGGTGTTAAAAATATCACATTTTTTACAAAATAATCAAAATAATGCTTGATCTAGAGTCAACTCCAAGTTGTAGTATTTTCATATTGTATGATTGTATTGTTATTTAATTGAAAATAATTTGAACCTAGAGTTAAGTCCAGATGGTCGAATTGTTTGTGATAAGAGATAAAGGATCGAGTAGGGAGATATTTACCCATGTTTTTTAAGAAATTACATCATTTTGGTTTAGTTTTGGTATTGGCCACATCGAGTACCACTATTTATGCTCATGACCCCGTTTTTGGGATTGGACCTCATGTGTTATTTAAAGAGGGTTTTGAAGCTGCGCTGGAATTGGAGTCGGCACAAGCTGCTGATAATAAAAATCAGAGTATTGGTCTTGAAGTCACTTATGGTTTAACCGGGGATTGGGCCTTGGGTGTTGATCTACCGTATGCGTTTAAAGAAGACGCGATAAATCGTAGCAGTGGTAAAAGTGATGTTGCTATTTTTACTAAATACCGTTTTTGGCGGCAGGATTCTCTAGGCCTCCAGGAGTCTGCTGCCGTATTTTTAAAAGTGATAAGCAATACCGCTGATAATAATAAAACGCCATCGTTGAACAAAGCTACAACCGATTCAATTCTTGGTTTAACCTACGGTTATGAAGGTCGTAAATGGTATCGGTGGGCAAGTGCACGTTATCGAGTCAACGGTACAAATGCTGCGGGTGTGAATCGAGGGGATAAAATATTAATTGATTTCGTCGGAGGAATTCGTCCAACACCAACGGGATATTTGGAACCCGACACAGTTTGGCTGGTGGAATTAAATGCTGAAATTGGTCAACAAGCGGTACAAAATAACGTGGAACTTTCTAATACCGGTGGGATCGAATGGTTTGTATCCCCCGGTTTAATTTGGACCAAACGTAATTTTGCTATTAAAGCTGGGGTTCAAATTCCGGTATATCAGAATCTTAATGGTAATCAAGCAACATCTGATTACCGTGCAAAAATGTCGTTTGAGTGGCATTTTTAAAGTATTTATTAAAAAGTTTTTAGGAGTAGTTTAAATGAAACAACAAATGTTACTAGCTTTATTTGGTTTGTTATTATTACAAAATGTATTTGCGGCAGGAAACCATTATGAAATGCGTGTTGACGGTCTGGCTTGTCCATTTTGCGCCTATGGTATTGAGAAAAAATTAAAGGCTATAGAAGGGACTACAAATATTGATGTTGATCTTAATAAAGGATTGGTTAGCGTTAACGTTGCTGAAGGCACTGAATTAACAGATGAGCAAATGAAAAAATTATTTAATGACTCTGGATTTACCTATCGTAGCATGAAAAAGACACCGTTGTAGTGTTAGCAAGTTTGTCATGAAAAAAATAGTATTTGATGATGATTTTGGTTGCAATGGGATAATGGAGAAAGTTAAATGAACGAAACCAAAGGCATCACAATTTTTACGTTGTTTACCACAACCGGAACCCTGTTGTGTTGTGCATTACCGATATTACTGGTTACTGTAGGCATGGGGGCAACGGTAGTTGCGATGACCAGTACTTTTCCATTTTTAATAGTGTTAACGCAACATAAAATTTGGATTTTTGCCTTTTCGGGTTTAATGTTACTTGTTTCCGGTTGGTTTATGTTTCGCCCTGGCCGAGCGTGTCCAGTGGAGCCTGAACTTGCACGTGCATGTAACACTGCACATAAATGGAATAAACTAATTTACTGGAGTTCCGTCGCCATTTGGATCATTGGTTTTTTCGCAGCCTATATGCTATTGCCCATTCGTATTTGGTTGGATATATAAATAATTTAATTTAAGGGTATAACCTCCGAAAAATTAACTATTTTATAGCCATCAGTGGAGGCGATATGGCATAACTATGTAAAATTTTTAATGCATTATCCTTTGCTTGTTGCGCTGTATTTTTGTCATTTAATGTTACTGCCATGACGATGGCTCCTTCAACCAGCATGTGAATACTGCGTGCAACATAGGCCGTATCGGGTAAATGCAATTCCACTAATAGTTCTTGTATTTGTTGGATCATCAGTTTTTTGCGTGCAGAAGCTGCGACATGAATGGGATCATCTTCACGTTTAAATTCAATGCTGGCATTAATAAAGTTGCAGCCTCTAAACGAGTCACTAGAAATCCACTCGTGTAGCGCTTCAAAAAATGCCATGAGTTTTTTGATGCGCGGATCACCTTTTTGCTGCATTACTAAGCGTTCAATACGGGCCGACATGTCGGCAGAAAAAAGTTCATCTCGCCGGCGTAATGCTGCAATGATTAACTCGTCCTTTGATTTAAAATGTTTGTACATTGTCATTTTAGCGACACCTGACTTTGCCAAAATTTTATCAATTCCAGTTGCGCGATACCCATTTTGAGTAAAAAGCTGTAGTGCGGTGTCGACTAAAAGATCACGTTTAACTGATGCCATGAAACCTCGTGTACTAAAGTAGAGTTGTATCATAATAATACTATACCATTCTGTCTATATATTCAGCATTTTTTCCGCCTGAAGAAGTAAGTATTTACAAATACCATCTAAGTCATTGAAATATATTTATTTAAAATAAATTATTTATTTTATTGACTATACAGACCTGTCTGTTATAGTTTATTGAAGTAGACTGATCTGTATTGTTTTGAACGGGTGTGTCGAAATTATTATATAAAATGCAAAAAAACTTAAAAATAGTAATATAAGGAGAAACATGAATGATAAAGTTATACGATTTTCCACTATCCGGTCATGCGCATCGCGTGAGGTTAATGTTATCTTTGCTTGAGCTTGACTACGAGTGTATTCACGTAAAGCTTGACGAAGCTGAACATCTACAAGAAGCATTTACTTCAATAAACCCGTTTCAACAAGTTCCGGTTTTGGATGATAATGGCATGATAATTCGAGATTCGACCGCTATATTGTGTTATTTAGCCAGTAAATATAATGAAACATGGTATCCAAATAATCCCGATTCAATCGCTCGAATTCAAGAATGGCTGGCTGTAGCAAATAAAGAAATTGCGGCGGGCCCCGCAGCAGCGCGACTAGTTAATGTGTTTGGGGTTGAGTTAGATCATCAAAATGCAATAACGCAAAGTCATATCTTGTTAAAAATTATTGATCAGCATTTAAAAAATCGACAGTGGTTGGCAATAGACAAGGTGACTATCGCAGATATAGCGGCGTATACCTACATTGCTCATGCTCCTGAAGGAGATGTGTCATTAGCTTCTTATCCTAACATTAACGCGTGGCTAGCACGGGTAGAGCAATTACCCAACTTTGTTGCGATGCCTAAATCAGCGGTTAATGAAGCAAATAAATAACGAACATTAATTCTGAAAAAAACCGAAGGATATTTATAATATACGATGAAAGACAACATGATAGAGTTTAATCCTGGTGAATTATATTTTCAAATTGAATCTGGAGTAGAGCAAAAAATTGCTAATTTTGCGCCACAATTGATTAAACGCCAAATACCAATTCAACACAGTGTTTTTTATTCTCAGCTTAGCATGTTGTTTGTTGCATCTGTGGATGCTCAAGGACAACCTTGGGCATCTGTTGTGAGTGGATGCCCCGGTTTTATTACAATGCATAATGAAAAAAATATTATTATAAATGCCAATTTAATAATAGGCGATCCGCTTATTAATAATCGGCAGACTAATCGTCATTTGGGTTTCTTAGGATTAGAATTCGAGACTCGCCGCCGTAACCGTTTTTCTGGCGCAATTCAATCGATAAGTAAAAATGAAATGAATATTACAGTTGATTTAGCTTTCGGTAACTGTCCAAAATATATTCAAACTAGAAAGATGAACAACTTTCGTGTTAACCCAAAATGTGAGTATTCAACTATTCAACGAATCAGTTCATTTAGTGACGATATTATCGGGTTAATTTCAGCATCAGATACATTTTTTATAGCAAGTTATTATCCGCATGACAACTACCAAGGCGCAGATATATCGCATCGAGGTGGCAAGCCAGGTTTTGTTTCTGTAGAAAATGATAAAACCTTAAGCTTTGTCGATTTTAGCGGTAATGATATTTTTATGACGATGGGGAATTTAAAATGTAACCCTGTTGCAGGTTTATTATTTATTAATTTTGAAACAGGAGATATTTTACAACTTGCTTGTCAAACAGAAATAATAATAAGCAATTCAAAAAATATAAAACGAAAAGTTCGGTTAACGCTACAGTATGGTTGGTTTATACCCGCGGCGCTTTTAATTGAAAGTGAATTGTTGGAATATTCTCCATTTTTAAAGTGATTTTTTTAAGTGCTCGGTTTTATAATCAAGGAAGCATGTGAAACCTTGTAATCAAACACAGTGTGTACTGGTTTTGAATAATTAGGGTGTTTTATTATTATTTCAATTTGATAGGGGCCAGCTTCACTGATGGTAAAAAAATTACCATAGACTGATTCTTTGTCCATGACATCCAAGGTTTTAAATTCAGTTTTTTTGCTAGCGGTACTAAATCGGGCTGAAACAGTCGCTTGCTGTAGTGTGTTTCCTGCATTTGACACAAGTTTTATACTGATATGATAGCGGTATTGACCAGCAGGTAGGCCACCGTGCATAGTTGATTCGTTAGGGTTTTTAATTGTTTGAACGGGAACAACATTAAGACTAACCGATATTCCATCAACAATTTGTGTCAATGGGCTAATTTTTGCATCAGCGATTACGGTATTGATATTCATTAAACCAGACCAAACTGAAATAACAACGAATAGTTTTAATAACAATTTCATTATTGCACCTTGTAATGGAACTTAATTATGATTGTATTTACAACTTGCTAAGTTTGACAACATAAATCGATTTTTGTGCTGTTGAATTTATTTTTTATTGATTTAGATCAAATTGGAAATAGAGAAAAAATGGCCATACTTAGAATCCACGTAATGTAATGGCTCGGTTAACGCGATCAATGGCTAAATGATAGGCCGCGGTACGTAAGTCGCTGTTTAATTGTGTAGCTATTTCGCTAACTTGTTCAAAGACCAAGCTTAAACGTTGTTCTAGGCGAGTAATAACGGTGTGTCTCTCCCACGGAAATTCTTGTAGATTTTGTACCCATTCATAATACGACGCTAAAACACCACCTACGTTTGCGAGTAAGTCCGGGATAATAGTAATGTTGCGTTGTCGTAACAGAGAATCAGCTTCGTGCGTAATTGGAATATTTGCAGCTTCAACTATCAAACGTGCGCGTATCGTGTGGGCGTTATCACAGTGGATAACAGCCTCTAACGCTGCTGGAATTAAAATATCGCAGTCAAGTGCTAATAACTCGGCATTACTGATTACTGTGCTATCTGGTAGTTCGGTTAACCAACTATTTTGGGCAATGTAGTGTTGTGCTGCTTCAATGTTAATACCGTTTTCATTAAAGACACCACCATGGGCATCTGAAATAGCAATAATTCGTGCACCCATTTTAGACAGTTGTCTTGCTGTGTTTGCTCCAACATTACCAAAACCTTGGATAACGATATTTGCACCAACGATAGAAATAGAAGATTGTTTAGCAGCTTTAGCCGTTAAAAAGGCAACGCCATATCCGGTGGCTTCTAGACGGCCCTCAGATCCCCCCAGTTCTAAGGGTTTACCGGTGACGATGGCCGGTGTATAGCCGTGTGTTTTACTGTATTCCTCTAAAATCCATGACATTATTTGTGGCGTGGTGCCGACATCGGGAGCTGGAATGTCTTTATGAGTTCCCAGTATAGGCGACATTTTTTGTGTAAATCGTTTTGTTAGTATTTCAAGTTCGCCTTGGCTTAGTTTGTTTGGATCAACCGAAATACCACCCTTTGCACCACCAAATGGAATATCAACGAGCGCTGTTTTCCAAGTCATTAGTTGTGCCAAGGCTCGAATTTCACCAAGGTTAACATCAGGGTGATACCGTAAACCACCTTTAAATGGGCCACGGGCATGATTGTGTTGCACACGATAGCCTTTAAAGACTTGTAATGTTTGCCGATTTTTTTGTTCCGAATTGATTGGAATGCTAATGGTTGTTTCGCGAAAAGATGATTGCAGTAAAGTTTGCTGTGCTTCATTTAAGTTTAATGAAGCAAATGCACGTTTTAAAAAATGAAGCTGGGTATCTTGGCAGTGACAGGTTTTCTTTTTTTGCATGGTATTCATCTGATAATTTTATTAATTTTTAGTTTACTCCTTTTAAAAGCATAACTAAATGCTTGTTGTATTATTATTGAATATTATTCCTTGCAATACATTTACGTGCTTCACTTGCAATATAAAATGAAACATCTTAATTGTTTTGAAACGGGGGTAAAGTCCTTAACATCCACGCTACCCCCATTTTAATTTAACCCAGTTTACAACGTTGGAATAATGTAAACATCGCCAAAAAGAATAAGACTACCTTCCACTAAAACAACACCAACTCCACGAGCAAAGTAATGTGTCAATGTTGTATGGGGTAACACCGTTCCTTGATTAATAAACCCAGTGACGCAACTCACTTTAAGTACATCATTGTATATTCCCGTGGCCAGTGCAAAGTTACCGGTTAAGGTACTTAAATCTATCGAAGTTAAATTATCAACAACCTGACACGTTGCATTTTGAGTACCAAATGGTGTGTCAGCATTGGCATTCAAATAAATATCACCTACATTCACAAAGCGTTTCATTTGACGCACGGTATTATTAGCCGTATGGACGGTTTCATCAATGGTTGCTGTCGTTATTTTATAAGTGCTGCTTGGTGCATCATCGGTTGTCCAAGCAATTGTATCGTCCAGGGTTTTAACAAAACGATCGGTATACTGAAGTGTTTGTACACCATCAGTTTTACCGTAAACAATCACAGGGTAACTTACTGTGCTTAAAGTGACACTCAAGGACTCATTGAATAGGTAGTCCTGCAAATCATATTGACCCGATGTATCCGTAATTGGCGGTTTGGTGTCAACTGTAGTCCCACCTGAATTACCACCACCACCACCGCCACAAGCTGTGAGAAATGCGGATGCAAGAAGGGTAACACCAATAATTGAAAAACGTATATAACTCATTGTTTTATCTCCATTTGATTTTAAAATAGTCAGCAATATGCTGCTGTTATGATTAAAGACAGATGAACGGCTATTTGGGTTACAGATATTTGGAAATATATTTTTTATGTCATAACAATTCGCTGCCGAAACTTCACAACATACTGTTTTAATTAAGAATTGTTATTTCAAAATGGAGAGGCATATTATTATCAAAATACTACGATGGTTCGAGCCAGTTACCGTATGCAGCAACGTGTTCAATGATGCTATTTTGGTCTGTTTTTGAAATTCAGACAACGCTGTAGAGTTGGGTTAAGCGACTAAAGATTTCGATCATTTATTTACAGGGGGCAGAATAACTTGACCCGGTTAGTTTATTTTTTTTATACTTTAACTTGAGGTACCGGTTTAAAATAAGATGAGCAATAAATTTATATCTGTTATCAATAATAGATGATGTTATATTTATAACACGATTGATCAATTTAGTAATAAAGTAGTTTTCAGGTTTATTAGGGTTAATGAAAGCTAATATAATGTTTTTTTTATATTTTGTCGGAAAGTATTAAAATGGAAAATAAAATAAAACCAAAAAATAAATTAAGATACTTAAATAAATTAAGATGGATAGTATTGTTATTCATTTTTTCAATTCTAATTCTGTTACCGTTCATTTATTTATACCAAACTTATGATGCGGCACACGCTTATGACTTATTAACGCCAACGGAAAAATCTATATCCGATACTTTTGAGTCACTTACATCACCGTTTGTAAAAAATCCTGAGGACCTTAATGCTTTAAAAGGCAATACTTGGTCAGGGAAATTATTTGGTTTTCAAATGTCAGATCCATTAGCCATAGTCGGACAGGTAGCCGCGAGTTTATCTTTTTTTTGGGCGTTTATCTTAACAGCACTTATTCCTGTAATAGTGACATTATTATTTGGCCGAGTGTATTGTGGCTGGATTTGTCCCGCGACACTACTGTATGAACTTAACGATAATTTTGCTGTTTGGTTACGTAAGGCCGGTTTACCGATTAGTCGCCGTAAACTTGATCGACGAATTAAATATGTTGTTCTTGGTGTTGGAATTGTTTTATCGATGTTTTTTGGCGCAGCAATATTTGGCTCGATTTATCCTCCGGTTATAATAGGCAGAGAAATATACTACGCTATTGCTTTAGGCGGTTTTGGTGCAGGGGCAGTATTTTTCTTAATGACTTTATTGTTTGACTTAATGGTGACGCGACGCGGATTTTGTCGCTATGTATGTCCAGGTGGTGCCTTGTATTCAATACTTGGTCGTTATAGGTTATTTAGAATTAAGCGTAATGTGACTATTTGTGATGATTGCGCAAAATGTAATGTGGTTTGTCAGTTTGGTTTAGATCCGTTGCAAGATGATTTTGGAATGGAATGCAATAATTGCACTGCGTGTATTGCTGTATGTCCAACTGATGCATTGGAATTTACGATGAGTATGAAGGATGTTGACTTTCAGGGGCCTGGACACTTGGGGCATAAATATAAAAAAGAACAACTTTAAACTATCATAAGTCCATAAAAGGACTTGAGATAGTTCACATAAATTTTGGAATTAGGTTTATGAAACGAAGAAACTTTCTAAAAAGCTTCACCTTAGGTGCGGGTATCATTAGTTTTGGTTTACTGCCATTTTTGATGGGGCGCTTAATTCGACCTAATATAAAAGCTCATGCTAGCAACCGGTTAGCATTACCTGGAGCACTCGAAGGGCAGGATAATTTTGCTCGCTCCTGTATTGGCTGCGGTTTGTGTGGTGAAGTTTGTCCACCGCGTTGTATTCAATTTCATAAACACGACGGTGGAATACTTGCTGATACTCCTTATATTGATCCAGAACAAAGGGGCTGTATTTTGTGTGGTTTGTGTATGGAAGTATGTCCAACCGATGCGCTAACAGTGACACCTATTCGTGACGTTAATATGGGTGTGGCGCAAATTGATCGTGCTGCGTGTTATCCATGGGTTGATGCGGGTATTTGCGGTGCCTGTGTTAGTATTTGCCCGCTTGGTGATAAAGCAATTGATTTTGAATTCGGTAATTTTTACCGTCCAGTCGTACAAGATGGTTGCGTTGGTTGCGGCCTATGTGTCGAAGTTTGTCCTGAACCGAGTTTACCTATTAATATTGTACAGCGATCTCATGGCATGGAGGCACAGCATGGGATTGGAATTCGTAAATTAGAACGAGGTCAGCGTGGATTTTAATTTTTAATAGTCTTCAGCAATTTTATCATTATCGAAAGCTGATAATGAGACATGTCAACACAATATATTTTTAATTTGTTTATTTACTTCCCCAGCTAGCACGACTCGAACCACCTCCCTTACGGATGTTGTAACCATTTTTGTTTGCCCACGCTATTGCAGTGCTATTTAAGTCAGGTTGACCGCAATTAAGGTAGTCCTCGGCCAACAGCGTATTTCCATAGAGTGTTAATAAATCGACCATTTCAGGAATACGTGATTCGTCGCCAATCCGAATAAGTTCTAAAGCAGCTTGTTGCACACTATTTTTAACGCCGATTTGTGTTTTCTTAAATAATGCAACAGCAGCAAGTGCATCGCCTAAGGCTTGTACTGAGTTATTAGTCGCGGTTTCAAAAATGGTGTCCCAGCTTTTTAGTCCCGACTTTTGCGCTGCTGCAAATCGCATTGCTTGACTAGTTGCAGTATCTGCAATTTTTTTCAGTATGTTTATGTCTGTTATTTTCTCGAGTAATAACATCAGCACAGCTCGGTCAACACTGCTATTGGCAACAAGTGTTATTTCTTTCGGTTTGTTAAGTTTTGACGCAGCAACTTTACGATAGACATCTATTTGACCTTGTAATGATTCTTTAATTAATAATTTGGAGTTATTTGACGAGAGTAATTTGTCAATAAAATTATTATATTTTTTAGCAACAACTTTAGCTTGCTTTATTAGTTTACGATCACCGGAATTAATAAGATATTTATATGCAGCACTACGTGCATCATAATAGAAGCTCTGTTTAATTGCTTTTAATGCCGTTGTTTTATTATGAAATGTACGCACAGCGGCTAAACGAACAGAAGCTGAAATATCTGTGTTGGCACGTTGCAGTAAGAACGAATCATTTGATATTCCGATGACCGCCACTTCACGAATATAAGCAGATGGATTATTGCTAGCAAGATCTTGTAATACTGCTTGATTGTCCAATAAGCGTATAGCCATTTTTCGAAGGCTTTGATTTTTTTCAAAATACGCCAATGGGATTAATAATTTTTCATGCATCAAATCTAATAACGCAATTTTACGGATAGCCGTATCGGATATATCAGTGGCCTTAACTAATATAGCCGCTAAAGATTGTATGCCTTGTTGTTTTGCAAGTTCGACCAAGCGTATTTTGGAAATTATTTTTATTAGCCAATCAGTGTACCTGTCAGTAATAATTTTTTTTAAAAGGGTAGGGTTGGTTATTTTTTGAATTGCGATGGTACTAATTTTTCGGTCACCCGAAAAAGAGCTATTGATTAATGCAATTTGTTCCAGTGCTTTTTGTTCATGTAGCATTTTTGTAGCAATTTCACGCATATAAAAATCATTGTTAGACATTGCTACGCTAGTTAAAAAATTCTGGTCAGTGATTTTTTTAATAGCGTATCGACGTACGATTTCATCAAGATTACTATTGAAAATATTAATCAGCATTGTTTGATCGGTAATTTGCTGAGCTGCATATTTGTTCATAGAAGTGTCATGGGGTTTTTTAGAATATGCAATTTTTTTTAATATCACGTTATCGTTAATTCTTGATATAGCATTAACTCTTAAATAAGGACTGTTATTTTTATTGTTTGCAATTTTTTCCAAAACAGTTTGATCAGTAAGTTTAATTATTGCAGCTTTACGAAGATTCTCATTATTTTGTTTTTTTCTGGCAATTTTAGCCAATTTAGTTTGACTGGTTATTACTCCGACTGTTAACTGTGCATTTGCATATTCCCTGTGCGCAGAAACTTTTGAACGTTTCGCAATTTTAGTTAACAGTGTTCTATTGCTGATATTTTTAATCGCTGTGGACATCACATATTTGTGAAACGTATTTTTAGACAGCGCTATTTTAAATAACTGTTTTTGGTCAGTAATTTTTTTTACGATCTCAGTATGATTAATATTGGGATTTCCTTTGATGGGTAATATTATTTTAATTTCATCATCAGAAATTCTAGTGGCTACGGCTTTTTTTACCCGGTTTGCGTTGCCGTTAAAAAGTTTTATTAAGGTTGCGCCGTCTGTTAATCGTTTTATTATTTCGATAAGAACGTCTTTATTTTTTTCTTCTAGCGCAACTCGAATTAACGCGGCTTGGTTAATTTTTAAAGGAAGATTTAGTCTTTGAGTTGCTGCGAGTCGAATGGATGATTTACTGTCTTTAACTGCAATCCGCAGTAACACTGCTTGGTCTAGCAGCATACTGGTAGCTAATAAACGTATTTTACTGCTATTATCATATTCAGCTATATGTCGAAAATCTACTGCACTAGTAATTTTCTTGGTTGCAGCATAACGGACATTAACATCCTTATCAGAGCGGGCAATCTTTATTAATGTCGATGGGTCAGAAAGTTTTTCTACCGCAGCACCACGAACAAGATAATGTGTATCTTCTAACGCAATTTTACGTAATAGTGCTTGATCATTAAATGTCTCATCTTCAACTGCTAGAGTACGTTCAATTGGGCTTTCACTTTCGATATTGGGAGAGCAACCTGCAATAACAAAAATGAGTGAACAGAAAAATAACAATAACAGCCTGTGATTTAACGTTTTCATGGGCGTCCGAGTAGTTTTTATAGGAAATTGCTCGTTAACAGTTTTAAGCATAGTGTTTAACTAATATGCTCTTTTTCATTGAATGTTTAATTGCCTTGTCATTTTTTGTTTTTCCAGTTTTCAGAATCTGTAGCACTGCAAGGATAATTACATTATTATTTTAAACCATAAATAACATAATGCCTAATTAATAGACATAAGCAGCGCCAGAGTCTTTATTTAATTCATTATTAAACGCTGGCGAAATCGTCATAATTCCACTTCCGTCACTACTCTCACCAAAAGCGCCAATAACTAATGTTTTAGCATCATTCGAAATGGAAACCGATGCAGCAAAAAAATCATCTAAACTAACATTGGCTGATTTTATAAAACGTTTTGCAGTCCATTGATTCGATGCCGACTCCTGAAAAAGATAACTACCACCACTACGAACATCGTTTAAACCATCGGCCAAACTAAAACTGGAAAAAACACCGTTTTTATTGGTATTTTCCGTTGATGCGCCAACAATAAAACTTTTACCATCACCACTGATAGCAATGGAACTACGAACCGCGATAATTCCGGTACCCACGCTTGGTGGGATCAATGTTCCTGAGAATAATTCACCAGGAGTTAATAAACCGCCACGTGATTGACTAAGATAAGTGAATTTATTATTCCATACTTTAGTCTTTGTTAATAAATCCAATTCATTTTTATAAACGTGTACTTGCGCGCCAATTTGTCCAACAACAATTACATCACCACTATTGTCCATACTGACCGCACCAAACCCCATAATAAAATCTTCATTGATAATAGCCGCAGGAACTTTCGTTTCAACCCAACTCTTAATCGTTGCAGAAGCTGTAAGCGTGTAATCAAAAATATAAAAATTAGTAGCCGCCCTTTGACTCTTACCGGTTACCAGTCTTGTGCCATCAAAATTAATATCGACCGAATTGCCAAAATAGTGAAAATCGGCACTATCCGATGCCGTTATTTGAACACCACTATTAGGCCACTGTAAATTTTCTTTTCTAAGGACATAAATATACCCTTGAGATACAGCCGCATCTCCTGAATTTCCCGGAGCCCCGACGACAATGGTGTTACCGTCACCACTAATTGCGGTAGTGAAACCGAAATACGCATTCGTTTTTGGTGTTAACGGTATTATTTTTTTTATTTGTTGCCACTTATCATTATTCTTGCTTAATGCAAAAATATACGCTGCACCAGAATTACTAATTCCACCATTTCCTAGCCATTCACCAACAACCAAAACCGTGCCGTCATCATTTAGTGCTAACGAAGAGCCGAACTCACTACCCGCTATGATTGTGGCTGCTTTTAAATACGTTTTAAACTGCCATTGGTCGTTTCTTTTGCTATAAATATAAACAGCACCAGAATCAACAGCACTACCATCATCAAGGTTAGTGGCATCAATACTATCTTCTCGTGGCGCACTAACTGCCATCGTATTTCCATCACCACTGAGTGTAACCGCATAACCAAAAGCATCGCCCGCATCATTATTCAATGATTTAACAAAGCCGATAGCATTTTTTGACTGGTTTCGAATATTGACACTATTGGAGTCAATACATGCAGCAGAATTACAACTGCGTATTTTATATTGTTGTGTTCCCCAGTTATGCAAATGAACCGGTATTTTTAATGATGTTGTCGTTGCAGTAAGCCCATTTTTTAGCAGCGTAAATTCGTTTCCAAAATTAGGTGACGATAATAACTGGTAGGTTGTTGAAATATTATCGTCATTCCAATTAAATTTAATTTCACTAATGTCATACTCAACACTCAAGGTGACAGGAATGGTGGGTGGACTCTCGGTTGTAGTAACACCAGAGCGAGCACCGCCACAACTGCTAAGAACAACAGCAACAACTGAAATAACAATTATTTTAAGGTTCAATAATAAATAACCTTCATTGATGCTATAACTCATAATACCCCCTATCAAAAATAACCTGCGGTATAAGCAATTAGATAAAATCTAAATAATTCAAATTGCGAAGATTGTATTTTTATATTCCCATTTTATAGCGATTAATGTGACATTGCTAAACAAATGACTCAAATACTGTTATTAGGAGTCAAGGGGGTCGGACCCAAGAGTCAAGGGGGTCGGACCAAGCTAAGTGATTGATATTATTGAGATATCATATAAAAATAGCTATCTATAAAGTCTTAAACAGTGGTTTTTAAGGTTAAAAAAGGTATTTTAAGGAATAAGCGTTAACGACAGATTTTACTGAGTTTAATACTAAAAAGCAGTGTTTAAGCTTTTAAATGTAGGTGCTTGAGTTGCCTTTTTAGTATTTTCAACTACTTACTGGGGTATGACACCGTTATTTTATAACCTTAAACATCGGTTTTTGATGTTATAAAGGAGTGTTTAAGCTTTTAAACATGCGTAGTTTGAGTTGTATTTTTAGTACTATCAATAACTTACTGTGGTCCGACCCACTTACTGTGATAATGATATCGTTCATAGCGATGAGAGAGAGAATACTAACGATAGTTAGATTTTCAATAATTTGCTTTATTGAAACTATCAGTATCTTACTTACATAAAGAAATGGATGAAATTTTAAATTAACTAGTTGGGTCTTTAATTCATAGTTTATTATCCAAACACCAACAAATTTCCTTAAGGCCTCAAACTAAAATATTATCCACGTTTGGTTTTGTATATTACTTGATAGAGTTGGAAAATTGAATTAAAAGTGATATTTTACTGTAAAACATCAAGCATAAGTTTAACGGATTAAATTTAAAGGGAATTATAATGACAGAATCAAACGCAGATACACTATACGATTATATTAGTGAAGAATCCGGAAATGCCCAAGCAACCGGAAATGCACAAAATAAAGTTGGCAACCATCGAGAATTTAAAATTCGTGCGAGTAAGTCAAAGCAACAACTCTACCTAACTTTTGTTGACGACGAAGCCGGAAAGTACAACATACCTCTTGGGCAAGCTAGCTCACATGAAAGAACGACGGGGAGTGATGCTCAAAATCTTCTGGTTCCAATCATTCCGGCAGTATACACCACCCCAGATCTCGATCCCGTTTATGCACGGGTGCCACGTGCCAATAGCTATATTTATATTTACAAAGGTGATTATCTTTGGCGTGAATTAGAAGTTCAACAAAATGGTAAGTACAAAGACGTTAATTTACACTGCCACCAAGGTAAAAACATACGAGCCGCAACTGTCGAGATAGACTCGCGAATTATCGTGCCACATAAGATTGACGGTAATGAAATAATAATATCCCTCTGTTATTCCGAAATTCAATGGTCATGGGCAAGGATAAATTCAATGGGGGGAATGGACCCAAAAGATTTTAGAATTAATCAATCAAGCCCTCCGTTACTTGCACCAGCATACGGCATCACAAAAGATATGGCCGCCAGTAATCGAGCTGCACGTATGCAAGAAATTGATCTATCAGGCTACGATGCATCGTTTCCAAACATTGAGGCTGTCGATAATAAAGCCAAGCTAGAAAACTCAAATAGTGTCACCGCAGAAAATTATCTTTTGAAACTGCATGATGATAGTAATATCCCTGTTGTGTATTTGCATGATCCCATGGGCATCGCAATGGCAAATGTACAGGATTATTATAATGTTAATGCAGAATTTATGGGGTTTATTAAAAAAGCCAAAAACACCGCTCATTTTAAGTCAGCGGTTATCGCATATCATACTTTTTTTAATGAAAAGCTTTGGTCTAGAAGTACAAAAAATAGACGGGGGCATACACGGTACGTTGAAAACACTGAAGCGGGTAATATGTTTCGTAAAGCCGCAGGAGATATAGATAGACCCTATTTGGAAGAAACCCTATTAAATGTCACCGCAAGAAAAAATTGTCGAACAGTGTTACGTGATATTAAAAAAATTCATGTAGCATTCTTAGAAGGTCAATATGATGGAAAAAACATCGTGGATAGTCATCCCGATTTCGTCACGGTTAATGCTGCAATAAAAGATTATGCCGAACTAAATGGCTCAAACTATATTGTTTTATGGTCGGTTATAAATGCATTTATTGGTTTCTTAAATTACGATCCAACGGTTGTCGATGCATCACTTGATTTAGATGTAAACCGAGATAAACCCAACTATGCTGATGATCCCGGCAGTCAATACATGGAATCGTTATTAAACCCATCTCATGAATTACATTCAATTTTATTTCCCAAAAAAACGGATGTAGACGAATTTATTGAAGACTACGATATCAGTGGTAACAATCCTGAACCGGCTGATGGAAGTGGAAACTTTCGTCCCGTAGCGTTTGCCGCCATTTTCAATCCGTCACTATTAGTGAGCCGTGAAACCTGGAAAGCTTTTGATGACATTATTAAATATGCAGATAAAGTTGTTTCTGAGTTTGGTTTGGCATTTAAAGCACAATGGCAACGACGAACGGAACTCAATATTGAAGCAAATGTCATTATTCGATTAACGAAATCAGCCAATATACCGGAATTTAAAGGCTTGCATATTGTACCCAAAGGTAGCGCTATTGGTAATAAAACAATAATTGATGCCAAGGTTACAACCATGCGACCAATATTGAGCAAAGTCAGTAACTTAGTTGCTGAAAATGAAAAAGGTTTTATCAAAGTCATTGACCCAGAGACAAAAGCAACCATCGGTTATTTGGATCCAAAACAGGTGCCAAATTATAAAGGCGCACCAATGCAATTTACCCAATCAATGTGGGATGAAATGTTTGTTAACAATGTCAGTGGCAGCGCGATAGCAAAAGTTGATTTAACTGTTGTGTCAGCAACGTCAAAATACGCGCTCGATTGGCATAACCCAGGCTTGGCAAAGGATGTGAATGTCGAGCGAATGACAAACGGATTAAAATTTGCCGGAAAATATTTGCCCGCAATGGTGGCGGTGATGGAGGTTTTTAATTTAGTTTC
>CAYQUC010000027.1:0-10795 GCA_964420605.1 uncultured Thioalkalispiraceae bacterium
CATAATGACACTATCCATGATAGTGTGGTGCATTTCTTCAGTTATCACTGGTGCTGGTGAATAAGCACCCATACCGCCAGTGTTTGGACCGGTATCGCCATTGTAAGCCGCTTTGTGATCTTGAGAGCTGGCCAGGGCTAAAACGTGTTTACCATCTACCATTACGATAAAACTGGCTTCTTCACCGCTTAAGAACTCTTCAATGACAACGCGATGGCCGGCTTCGCCAAAACGATTGTCGGCTAGCATATCTTGCACTGCAGCATTTGCTTGTTGTGCTGATTCTGCAATTATCACACCTTTTCCAGCGGCAAGACCGTCAGCTTTAATGACCATCGGTAATTGGCAGGATTTTATATAATCGAGAGCAGGCTCAATTTCGGTGAATGATTGGTATGCCGCCGTTGGTATGTTATGTCGTGCCAAAAATTCTTTTGAAAAGGTTTTTGAACCTTCAAGTTGCGAGGCTTGTTGACTCGGACCAAAACACGGTAACTTGGCAGCTTGAAAACGATCCACCAGACCCAGCACTAACGGTGCTTCAGGGCCAACGATGGTGAGATCGATGTGTGTCTCTATCGCGAATTGCAGTAATGCTTCAACATTATCCGCTGCAATATTTATGTTTTCTATTTTGGGTTCAAGAGCGGTGCCGGCATTACCCGGGGCAACGTAAACTCGAGTGACCTGTGATGATTGTGCGGCTTTCCACGCTAAGGCATGTTCTCGGCCACCACCACCAATAATTAATATCTTCATTGTGTACAATCCTGAGTGTTTATTTTTGTTGAATTTGTGACTGACTATTGTGGTAACGCATATAATTTACCGAAGTATTGATCGCACGCAGCATACGGTCCATGGATTTTTGTAGGGCTGGATTTTGTGTTGCTACATTGTCGCGTGGTGTTGCACTGTTTAAGTCATGCAAACTTGCGTTGCTACCTGATTCATCCATTTGGTAATAATGTTTATCGCCAATTAATCCAATTCGCTGCTTTGAGCCGTGCGAGACAGTAAAAGCAAAGCGATTACGATCAAACTGTGGATCCAATAAATCTCGTCCCAGAGTACTGTTGGTATAGGAATGACCTAGTAGTCCAGCGATGGTTGGCATGACATCCACTTCACTAGCAACCTTATTAAATTGTTTAGGCTTGGTAATTAATTTGGGGGCATAAAATAATAAAGGCACATGAATATTCATAATGCCAAGTTGCTTATAGGCTGGTTTAATATGTTCGCCTGTTCCTGCAACACCGTGATCACCGAAAAATACAAATAAAGTATTATCAAAGTAAGCTTCTTTTTTAGCTGCTTTTATAAATTGGCCAACGCTATAATCTAAAAATCGGTAAGAATTATATTCGCCGTTATTTAAAAATCCAGATCGAGTTAAAACCGCGTCATTATTATCATCGCGCTTAAAATTGACAGCATCACTAGGAATGGTATACGGACGATGGTTTCCTGATGTTTGAATGACAGCAAAAAAAGGTTTATTTTTATTGATGCGCTTAAGCACATTATTGGCTTCTTTAAACAAGCTGTGATCGGCAATACCCCATACATCAACACGTGGTGAAGTGTATTTACCTTCTTCATATAAATTGAGATCCGTTATATTTTTTGAAAGTAAACCACGAATATTACCCCAGCTCGCGCTACCACCAAGGAAGTAAAACTTTTTATACTCCTTAAAAGAATTAATAATTAAATGTTGGTCTACTATTAATGGATTTCGGGTTGATGTTTTTTGTGGTTCTACATCTGGAATACCGGTTAACGCGGTAAATACCGAACGCGCTGTACCGGTACTCGGAGTGTAAAAGCGTTTAAATAAATAGCCTTGATTCGCTAATGCATCAATATTTGGTGTTGGGTTTAATGGATTATTATACAGCCCAGATTTAAATGCTGAGAAAGATTCCAAAAACACCATGACCACATTTATGGGTTTATCATGAGATAGTATTGTTTTTTTAGCATTCTTTTTTGTTGGCTTTGTGCGAATATAATTTAAATCTGATTTATTCGGAAAATCAACTTTAAGGTAGTTGGCCATGGTGTCGTAATATTTTCGTGTCTCGCTATCACTGAAGTTGACCTTTCGATTTTTTAACGTATTTACAAAATACAAAATCGGGTTACTCGACACCGCAGGAACAAAATAATGCGGACTAAAGAATGCGTCACTCCAACGTAATGGGTAATAGGAAACTTTGCCGAATAATCCTGCTACCATTAGACTGCTAAATACCACGGCGATTGCTATTTTTTTAACAATACTTCTAGGCGTATCAACCAGGTAATTATTCCGTATGATCAATCTATTTAAGGTAAATAAATATAATAGGATAGTCGCGATAAAGCCCAAAACCCATTCAACAACGGGATAGGTTTCCCAGACCATTTGGCTCGAAATATCGATATTTTCGAAAAAGCGCAATACAGTTGCATCGATTGGTTTATCTAAATAACCATAATGGCCAAAATTACCGACGTAAATAGTTAATACCGCAGTCATCACCATGAACAAGTAAAACAACCACAAAAAGCGCATACCACCAGAGTGGAATGGATTAAAAAATCGAATATTACCAATGATAAATAGGGGTAGGATGATGGCTAGTGATAGTTGTAAATCAAATTTTAAGCCCAAATAAAATGCCTGTCCAAGATCGGGCAATGCGATAGGATCGACAGGATTGTGAAAGTACTGCCAAAATATGATTCGCAGTGTAGAGAACATGACCAAGTGCAGGCAAGTGATGATTAATAAAAATCGTATGAGTTTTGGCATGGGTGAGTTTGGAGTTTAGTGTAATTATTATTAATTTAGCGTCTATCCAGACATTGGTAATTTGCAATTAATTATATCACAGATAATCGTGGTTGCGTTTTTGCAGTTATGGCTTAAAAATGGTTTGTTTGCATAGACTTACAGCAGTTCTATTGCGACAATAATAGAGTAATTTTTAAAAATGGTTAGAGTGTTAATTTTGTGAAACTCAATGACAAAAAATCAAATTTAGTTCAAGTGTGGCTAATGCGGCTATTATTCGGATTTATTGCCTTAATCGTTATTTATGCGGTTGGCCGTTTTATTGATGTGTCGTTGGGTAGTTATTACGGTGGCATACGAGCCCCTTATCTACAAATGGTTGGGCCTGACCGGGCCACAATACACTGGCAATCCGATGAGGTTGAATCTGGTGTTGTTCGTTATGGTGTTGATTTACGCAATCTAAATTACACTGTCACTGATTCTGAGAGCTCAAATAATCATGCAATAACCTTGATCGACTTGAAACCGGCAACGCGTTATTACTATTCAGTTGGTGCCAAACAAAAAATATTCCGCGGTGGTACTAAAGACGACTGGTTTATAACTGCGCCACGGGTCGGCTACTCGAGTAAGGTACGTTTCTGGGTACTCGGTGATCCAGGCGATTGGACTCGAGGTATCTTCGATGTTCGAGATTCTGCCTCTCAATGGCTTAAATCGAATAAACGCGGATTAACACCGGATTCAGATTACCCGAATTTAGACTTTATTGTCACCACTGGCGATAATGCCTATAAGTCTGGTTCTAATAAGCAGTTTCAAAAAGCCGTATTTGAACCGTTTGCCGACCTATTGAAAAATTTTAGTTATTGGCCTGCCTATGGCAATCATGATGCGCGACGTTGGGCATTTTTTGATATTTTTAGTTTTCCAACTCAAGGCGAACTTGGTGGTATTGCATCCAATACTGAAAATTATTACTCGTTTGATTATGCTAATATTCATTTTGTATTTTTAGACACACCAAAAGCTGGTTTAACGCCAGACGGTAACATGTTAACGTGGTTACGTCGTGATTTACGAAAGACCAAACAACAATGGTTAATTGCCGTATTTCATTATCCTCCCTATACTAAAGGCTCACACGATTCAGATGCTCAGGGTGATAGTTCGGGACGCTTGATTGAAGTTAGGGAACAAATCATACCGATTTTAGAACAGTACGGTGTGGATTTAGTGCTTGCAGGCCATAGTCATTTGTATGAACGTTCTTATCTTATTAGGTGCCATTATGGTGATTCAGCCAGCTTTCAAGAAAGTATGAAAGTGGATAATGGCATGGGAAATTTCACTAAGCCTTATTATAAGTATTCCAACAAGCTCGCACCAAATGAAGGCACCGTCTATGCTGTTATTGGATCGTCTTCAAAAGTGGATGGTGGCTTAGGTAATCATCCAGCCCATGCTGTTAGTTTATTTGAATATGGCTCTTTAATTGTTGATGTTGATGGCAATAGGTTAGATGCACGGTTTATCAATGATAAAATGCAGGTACTGGATAATTTTAGTATTATCAAAGGTCGTGAAGCGAATAAGAAAATAGTAAAAACAATATCACCCTGCCAAAATATAATTTTACCATCAAAAAAATAATCAATAAGCTCAATTATGTATCGTAAACACATTCATAAAACACGACGACAAGTATTTTCAATTAACAAATGGAAAATGCGTACTTTATTTTGGGGCTTTGCAATTCTAGTTGGAATTGTTGCGGCAGTATTTGCTCTGGGCAGTAATGCCACCGATCATTTTTATCATTACTTATATAAGCACCATCCCATTATAGCCTATCTGCTTCCACCGTTTGGTTTGGGATTAATTGCATGGTTAACGCGTAATGTTTTCATAGGAACCGAAGGTAGCGGTATCCCTCAAGCCATTGCTGCATTATCAATGAAAAACAATATCGCCAGAAATTCAGTGTTGTCACTAAAGCTTGCAGCCGGAAAAATTTTATTGACCTGCATGGGATTATTAAGCGGTGCATCGATTGGGCGTGAAGGGCCCACGGTTCACGTTGGCGCTTCTATCATGTATTCATTGCGTCACTTTAAATATTTTCGTGGTCAAAAAATGGTTAAAGCATTAATTCTCGCTGGTGGTGCGGCTGGTATATCAGCCGCATTCAACACCCCACTAGCTGGGATTATTTTTGCAATTGAAGAAATGTCACGATCCTTTGAAGAAAAAACCAGTAATACTTTGTTGATAGCAGTAGTGTTAGCAGGCTTAACGGCGTTAATGATTTTAGATCAATATACTTACTTTGGTTCAACCGGTGCGGTGTTACCACTATCATCAGCATGGGTAGCCGTTATCGTGTTGGGTGTGGTTGGTGGGGTACTTGGCGGATTATTTAGCGCGTTGTTAATTTATGGTACAAAAAAAATCGCCTCAAGCATAAAAAAATACCCGGTCTTGGTTGCATTTACCTGTGGTATTTTAATTAGTATTATTGGTTATGCCTCCAACGGCCAAACATTTGGCACAGGCTACCTAGAGGCTAAAAATTTAGTGACCGGTGGTGTTGCCGATTTAAGCTTTCCATTTTATAAATTTATGGCAACCATTGTTTCATATTTAAGTGGAATACCCGGTGGTATTTTTGCACCGTCATTATCCATTGGTGCTGGGGTAGGCTCGGTTATGGCTGAGTTTATTCCAAATAGTACCACCTCAGCAATTGTGCTACTTGGCATGGTGGGGTATTTCACTGGTGTTGTACAAACACCAATTACTGCTTTCATCATCGTAATGGAAATGACCGATAACTCTGGGATGCTAATGCCATTAATGGCAACCGCGTTAATCGCTAAAAGTGTTTCTCGAGTTGTGTGTCCTGTTCCAATCTATCAAGCCATGGCTGAACTTTATATTAAAAAAATTGAAGTAAAAAATGCCTAAGAATTTAGGCTTAAGCTTATAGTTGTAAATGATTTTAAATTTCGTGGTATTATTGTACAAATAATTATTGGTATTAGTACAATTTTTAAGATTTTTTTATAGTGTGTAAAACTGGGGATTCTATAATTGAAACAATATTTAGATCTAATGCGGCATGTTAAAGTTAATGGCGTAAAAAAAGAAGATCGTACGGGCACAGGTACTCTCAGTGTTTTTGGATATCAGATGCGTTTTAATTTAGCAGCCGGTTTTCCACTAGTAACCACTAAAAAATGTCATGTGCGATCAATTTTTCATGAGCTTTTGTGGTTTTTAAAAGGCGATACCAATATTCAATATCTAAAAGATAATGGTGTGTCAATTTGGGACGAGTGGGCTGATGAACAAGGCAATCTTGGTCCCGTCTACGGTTCGCAATGGCGTTCATGGCCAACGCCGGATGGTAATCATATTGATCAAATCAGCACGGTAATAGATCAACTAAAAACCAATCCAGATTCGCGACGTATTATTGTTAATGCCTGGAATGTTGCCGAATTAAATAATATGGCATTACCACCGTGTCATGCCTTTTTTCAATTTTATGTGGCCGATAATAAACTCTCATGTCAGCTATACCAACGCAGTGCCGATATATTCTTGGGCGTACCGTTTAATATTGCATCCTATGCTTTATTAACGATGATGGTGGCACAAGTGTGTGATTTAGAACTTGGAGACTTTGTTCATACTTTGGGGGATGCTCATTTATATTCAAACCATCTTGAGCAAGTCGATTTACAACTATCACGAGAACCATTTGCACTACCAACTTTAAAATTAAATCCGGATATAACTGATATTTTTGCATTTAGTTACGATGATTTTGAATTAGTAAATTACCAAAGTCATGCTGGAATTAAAGCGGTAGTAGCTGTGTGATTATTTCTATTATTGCTGCGATGGATGAAAATGCGGTTATTGGAATTAATAACTCCCTACCGTGGAAGTTACCGTCCGATATGAAATGGTTTCGACAACACACTCTGGGTAAAAGCATTATCATGGGTCGAAAAACCTTTGAATCGTTTGGAGCTAAGCCATTACCCGAAAGACAAAATATTATTGTTAGCCATAACCCAGAATATCGTGCTGAACACTGCGATGTAGTGAGCTCGATCGATGCGGCATTAGCCGCGGTTAATAATACCGATGAAGTGATGATTATTGGTGGCGCATCATTTTATGAACAAACATTAAATCGGGCTGATCGACTGTACCTTACAACTGTACATACGGAAGTTAATGGCGATGCTTGGTTTCCACGTTTTGATGTGGATGATTGGACTGTTTATTTTTCGGAACGCCATGAAGCCGATGAAAAAAATAGTCTGGCACATACATTTCGGATATTTAATAGAAAAGATTAGATAGCAAATGGGTAAGGCTATTATTGTACTTAATCTAATTATTATTAAATCTTAATTATTTATAACATAATTAAATCGATCAAAATTGCATTATGTGAAGTATGCCCTGAAATCCATGCCGTAGACATCTATCTTTCATTATAGGCAGACGATGTATGAACCGGTTTAGGCGTGGTGACAGCACATCGTAGTGATAGGGACTTCACCGTGGCACGGATCGCCACATTGAGCCATGGTTCTTGTCCTCATAGCCAAATAAGAATTATTTCCCTATAAAAATCAACTAATTAACTTAAGCTTCTGAAAACTATCGATTGTGTTTAGGACATTTAATTTGGTAATAATTTAGCTCGTCATCAATTTTAAGCGCGGTGAGATGCTTGCCCCATAAACAGCCGGTATCAAGTGCATACAGGCCATAATCCAGTTTGAGTCCCAAGGTCGACCAATGACCAAATATAATATTGTTGGACTTGGTTTTACGCTGTTTTATATCGAACCACGGTGTTAGTTCTTCAGTAGAATTCTTCGCAAGCGTCTCGGGTGAACTTTTTTCAATTAAATTTAATCGACCATCCGGATAACAGTAGCGCATTCGAGTAAAGCCATTACAGATATAGCGCAGTCGATCCCAACCAGCGAGGTTTTCATGCCATACATCAGGCAGATCGCCATACATATGATTTAAAAACTCGAGGTAGTGATCGCTGGATAAGACTTTTTGTAACTCACCGGCATATCCCAAAGCAGCATTTAGACTCCACTCGA
Source organism: uncultured Thioalkalispiraceae bacterium (assembly GCA_964420605.1). Classification (GTDB taxonomy): domain Bacteria; phylum Pseudomonadota; class Gammaproteobacteria; order UBA6429; family Thiohalophilaceae; genus CAYQUC01. The sequence goes on from CAYQUC010000027.1 coordinate 7,933, forward strand.
TCGGAATTCCGGCATGTACTAAGGTAAAATTTATCTCAGCATCATGGTGTATTAACGGTTGTTGCCGTAACCACAGAAATAACTCGTCGGCATCTGGTGCATTTAATAGTGCTGAGAGAGAATCGTGTTTGTCTTTTTTAATGCCCGCCCTGACCGCTAAGGCGTGTAGATCGTGGTTACCCAATACAGTGATGGCATTGTTACCGAGCGATTTTATGAATCGCAACGTTTCTAAAGAGTTGGGCCCTCGATTGATCAAATCACCCGCAAACCATAGTGTGTCATTGATAGATGAAAAATTTATTTGTTGTAGCAGTGCTTGTAATTCAGTAAAACAGCCCTGAACATCACCAATTGCATAGATTGCCATTATTCTATTTTATTTTTATTTTTGCGTAATTCAATTCGTCGAAACCAGCTACTGAGTTCAGTAGTTTCATCAGAAACGAGTTCTAGATTTGGACATGCCATTAATAAATTTTCAAATACCACATTGGTTTGCGTTGCAATTTTGCCTATTAATGGGCTAATTAAGCGGCGAAAATAGGCTTTTTGCCCGGGGCGTAAAAATTTATCGAGTATAATTATTGAGCCATTTGGTTTGGTAACTCGAACCGATTCTAACAGAGCTTGTTGCGGCTCTGGCACGACGGCCAAAATTAGATGCATAATGACAATATCAAAAGAATTATCGCTATAGGGCAACTTCATGACATCCCCAACACTCAAACTCAAATTATTCAGGTTTGATTTTGGAACATGACGCAGCATACTGGGGGTAATATCAATTCCATGGTATTCGGCATTAGGCTCAAGGTGCGGGACATCCAGACCAGTGCCGATACCAGATATTAAAATTTTTTTATTGTGTAATGAGGGAATTTGTTGAATACTTTTTTTTCTCATCGCTAATGTCGCACGAGCAACAATTGTGTCGTATATCGGAGCGATAAATCGATAAGTGTGTTGTAAACCCATAACAGTGATCCAGCTTAATGCAATGAATGGGGAGTTGATAGTGTAAATGGTGGAATGTCAGCTTCAAACTCAACACCATCATCGGCAACCATAAAATATTTGCCGTGCATACTGCCAACAGGCGTTTCAAGCATTGTACCGCTAGTGTATTGGAAACCTTCACCTGGACTTAAGTCAGGCTGCTCTCCGACAACACCGTCACCTTTAACCTCTTGAGTATTGCCCTCCGCATTGGTTATTATCCAATGCCGACTAATGAGCTTGGCACCAATGGTACCGGTATTTTTGATGGTGATGGTATATGAAAAAAAATAGCGTTGTTGACCAGGATCGGATTGATGTTCGATGTATCGGGTATTAACCTCGACTTCAATTGTATATTCAGGCACTTCAGCATTCATTTAAAATCCAGTTTTTATAAGTTTTATATAATTATTCTTGGTTGGTCGAGTCGACTTTTTTGGGATGATGTTTTAGCACATAATCATAAGCATCTTTTACAGTATTTTCGACTGATTTAAGCATTTCAACTCGTTCATCATTGTCAGTATAGAATACCATATCTACGTTGTGACGAATATATTTGGCAGGCAGCTTATTTAATGCAATACAGGCAATATCCAATACAAAGTCATCGTGTTCGACATCGTCTGGTGTGGCTACTGTTTTAGTTATACTATCCACTACAAGTTGCTCATAATAATTTGAAATCGAGTCAAATGGCATATTGGCTATCCTATTGTCTATTGAAGCGTATTCTTAGTATATATTACATTTTTAAACTTAATTGCTCATTTTCCAGTATTATATTTTTATTGATTAGCCAGTCTTTAGCGTCTTGTGCATCTTCTTCAAACCAGCGTTTGGCTGACCCAAGTCGAAAAGTATATCCCCAGCTATCCATATCATTGAACATGCAAATGCGATTTATGTTTTTTAATTGATCCGTTAGTAGTATTTGTAAATAACAAACTGCATTTTCTTCATCATAATCCCCACCAGCATCAGTATCGAGTTGATCCCGTCGCTCTTTATCCATACAGATATAGTGACATGCCTCATGAAATACTGAGTGTAGCGGAGTATCATCCCTAACATATAAGGTGTTATTAATTAAACCCGCTTCCGATTCGCCCCAATAGCTACCCGGTATGGATTCGGATTCGACTCTAGTTACAGACAAGCCAAACGGTTGGAATAATCTACTAATTTCTGTAGGTGAAATATCCGAATAGCGGGTTACTTGAATGTCGGTGCTGCTAGTTTCATTTATCATTTTGTATCGTATCTTTAGTAAAAATTTGTACAATATGTACTCGATCGCCAGGGTAAATTAAATCTGGATTTTTTATATTACTCAATTGAGCTAACTCAGGATAACGATAAGGATCATCGACATAGAATTTGGCAATATGCCAAAGAGTATCACCTTTAACCACAATATGAATAATTTCTTTACTAATTGTCGAAGGTGCAATATTTAATTTATTAACCGTCTTGGTTTTTATTACCTTTTTGTTAGCAGCAATTAAAGCTAATTTATGTTTGTTTGATTTTAGTTCGGTCTCGGCATTGTCTTTGGGTTTCTTTGCTATGGGGGTAAAAAGCGTAATAGTTATACCATTGGTTTGTTTAGAAATAACAGCTGAATGTTTTTTTTCAATTTTTTTCTGATCATGCTCTTTTTCTGTGATATTTTTTTTATTTGGAATATTTAATCCTTGTTCCAGTAAATTGGTTGAATGTTTATCAGGGCGACTGTCTGGTTTTTTGATAGCACTTGGATTTAAGTCGACCTCAGCGTTAGAATCTGTCAATGATTTCGCTGTAGTTTTAGTTGTTGGCTCTGATGGTGATTCAGCAAGGGTTTTAGTTGTTGGCTCTG
>CAYQUC010000027.1:10895-39875 GCA_964420605.1 uncultured Thioalkalispiraceae bacterium
TCAGCAAGGGTTTTAGTTGTTGGCTCTGATGGTAATTCAGCAAGGGTTTTAGTTGCTGGCTCTGATGGTAATTCAGCAAGGGTTTTAGTTGTTGGCTCTGATGGTGATTCAGCAAGGGTTTTAGTTGTTGGCTCTGATGGTGATTTAGCAAGGGTTTTAGTTGTTGGCTCTGATGGTGATTTAGCTGTTGCAATTGGAGGTATATTCGAAGGGCTTGCGTCTAATGTACTTGGATTGATTGCTGCTATTTCTGGTGATTTATTATTTTTCAATAACCAGTAGCCACCGACTAGTAATGTTGAGAATAAAAATAATACTATGCCAAAAAAAACTGCAGTTGATGATTGTTTGTTACTATTTTGGGTGTTCGTTTGTTTTAATGCTTCTACTTTAGTGTTTTTAGATACAGCATCATTGTTATTACTGGTTTGACTTGATTTCGTTTTTTCTTTACTTGTATTAGTTTTAAATTCAGGTATTAATTTTTTATTTTCTGCGATTTCGATGACAGGTTTTGATGTTGCTGATTTTTTTATAGTTTTAATGGTTAATTTATTTAAATTATTGTTAGCAGTGTTTTTTATTCTTGTTAATGGCGCTGGAGTAATTTTTTTGTTTGTTTTTACTATCGATTTCTTTGTAGTTGGGCTATTTTTTTGTTCATTGTAACTTAAAGGTGTTTTTGGTTTTTCTTTAATTTCATTGAGACTGCTTTTTATTTTAGTCGTTGCTATATTAGATGTAGAGTCTAATTTATCCGAAGCTGATTTTTCAACACCGAGATTAGTTTTTTTGGTATTATTGGAGTTAATTTTTATTGAGTTATTTTTTTTGGTTAATGTTTCTTTATGTTCTGTAGGTGTTTTTTTATCTATTGATAAATTATTTTTATTTGATGCTACATTAATATTCGTAGTCTTGAATTGCATTTTTTTGTTAGTGTTATATTGTTTTTTTAATTTTTCAAGATGTTCAATATACGGCTTTAGATATCCTACTTGGGTAATGCCATAAAGTTTTTCGAACTCAGTGTATAAATGTATTTCTTTATTTAAAGTCAACGTTTTGCTAAAAGTACTTTTTGGAATTAATGGTGGCGGTGTGCCCCATCCAACAGAGGGTGATTCCGTCACATCGATAATTTCATCAACCCAAAATCCGATTCGCCCAATATTCAATTCTGTTATTATAATCCGACCGGGGTCTTGCCACTGTTCAGGATTAACTCCAAAATTTGTTCGCAACTCGCAGACGTTAACCAAATATTTGCCATACCTAAATATTCCCGAATGGTGTGTTTGTTGACCGGGCAGCTTTGTTAATGGTGTAGGGTGGGTTATTGATAATATCGAAATACAAGGTGCACAGCACAAGACGGGCCCAACCCGGTATATTAAAATTGAACTGCTGTCTTGAATTGTGGCCACTCGGATACCTTAATATAGTGTGTACTCCTATATAATTAGTATCGGCTGATAAAGTGTGTAATTTAAATGTTTTAGTAAGGTTTACTATCGAAATTGTATAAGATGCTAAGATATTGGTTTTATAAGGCTTTATTCTTCGGGTAAATCACTAAAATAATTTGCGAGAGCAACAAATTCATTAATTCCAAGTTGTTCTGGTCGAATGCTTGGGTCAATATTGCAGCTGTTAATTTGTTCACTATCCAACATTTTTTTTAGGCTATTGCGTAATGTTTTGCGTCTTTGAGAAAATGCTTGAGTTACAATTTTAGAAAAATCTTTGAAGTTATTTACTTCAATTGGTAGTTGTTTAAACGGTGTTAATCGTACTAAGGCTGATGTTACTTTTGGTGCAGGTGAAAAAGCCTCGGGTGATATTGAGAATAAATATTCGATGTCACAGTAATATTGCAGCATTACACTGAGACGACCATAGGTTTTACTGCCCGGGCCTGCCGCCATTCTATCGACCACTTCTTTTTGTAACATAAAATGCATGTCTTGAATTGAATCGAGTTGTGACATCAAATGAAATAATATGGGCGTGGAAATATTATACGGTAAATTTCCGATAATTCGGTAGCCGCTGTTTGCTCCTAAATCGAGCTTATTAAGTTGGATTTTTAACACATCAGATTGGATGATGTTTAATTTTCCGAGAGCGTCACAATTGGCCTGTAATTTTGGAATAATATCGCGATCTAATTCAATAACCGTTAATGAGTTTATCTCTTGCAACAGCGGAACCGTTATCGCACCAAGTCCTGGGCCTATTTCAATTATCGATTGATCATTCTTAGGATGAATTGAATGTACAATATTTTGAATCACTGACAAGTCGGTTAAAAAATTTTGCCCGAAGCGTTTTCGAGCCTTATGCTGAGTTTGAGTCATGGTTTTGAGTTCTCTTGTGAACTCGTTATTAGTTGAGCTGCAACTTGGCAAGCATACACCAAACTACTGATATCGGCTTTGCCGGTTCCGGCTAACTCAAGAGCGGTGCCGTGATCAACCGAGGTACGAATAAATGGTAGACCTAAGGTAATATTAACGGCTTGTCCAAAACCAGAGTATTTTAAAACGGGTAGGCCCTGATCGTGAAACATCGATAACACGACATCGACACTTTTTAGTCGAGCTTGCGTAAAAGCAGTATCGGCAGGTATAGGGCCGGTTAGTTTTACGTTTCTATTGTTAAATGATTTTATAACGGGTTCAATGATATTAATTTCTTCATCACCAAGGTGACCACCTTCGCCGGCATGAGGGTTTAAACCACACACCAGTATATGCGGGGTAGCAATATTAAATTGCTTTTGTAAGGTCTTAATTAAAATGTTAATCGTACCGCTTAGCTTCGACTTGGTAATTGCTTTGCTCACTTCGACTAATGGTAAATGAGTGGTGACTAACGCGACACGCAATGTTTTATGGGCAAGCATCATCACTACCTCTGATTGGGTTTTATCAGCAAAAAATTCGGTGTGTCCGGTAAAGGAATAACCTGCATCATTTATTATAGCTTTGTGTATTGGCGCTGTGACTACCGCAGAATTAGCATTCTCTGAACAAAATTGGGTCGCAATGGACAACGTTTCTAGTACGTACTCCGAATTTTTGTGATCTAATTTTCCTGTGATACAAGCGGTTTTTAGCTTTACCGGTAAGACGCAAACCTCACCAACTTTGGGAGTCTGGTTTAAATTTTTATCATACAGCACAATTTTTATTGGTAAATTGAGTTGTTCTGCACGCTGAGTCAGTAATTCTGGATCAGCAATGACTAGATAGTTAAATGGATACTGTTGTTGCGCGAGTTGAATGATTAAATCAGGTCCGATTCCTGCTGGTTCGCCCGAGGTAACACAGAGTTTAAGTGCAGAACTCATAATAGGATCTCAATAAAACGCGTGTTATTATTTTTCAAATTGATATTCGACAAATGATTCGTCGCGTATTTGTCGTAACCAATTTTGTACGGCTTCATCAACTTTACGTCGTTTAATTTGACTTCTAACTTGATCGTGACGAAATTTCTTGGTGTTATCCAACTCTCGATAGGCAAGAACTTGAATAATATGCCAACCAAATTGAGTACGAAATGTTGCGCTTAGTTCACCTTTTTTTAATTTATTCATTTCTTCTTCAAAACGAGGCACCATCATACCGGGACTAACCCAACCAAGGCTGCCACCCTTGACGGCAGAACCTTTGTCGTCAGAGTGCGTTTGAGCCAGCTTAGAGAAATCTTCACCGTCTATAATGCGTTGGCGTAATCGTTGTAATTTATCTCTAGCGGCTTTGTTACTAACTAATTGGCTGGTTTTAATTAATATATGTTTGGCTAATGTTTGATTAACAATATGCTTTTCATTACTGGATCGTTTGTTGTTTAATTTTAATATATGAAAACCACTTGGACTTCTAATTAAGGTGCTAATCTCGTTGATTTTCATTTTGGCTAAATGCTCAGAAAATACCACGGGTAGTTGGGCCACTTTTAACCAACCTAACAAGCCACCTTGAAGCGCATTTTGTCCGCTAGAGACGGATATGGCTACTTTACTAAAATCAGTACCGGTATTAAGGTCGTTAAGTACCGACTGAGATTTTTTTAAAGCGGTATCAATCTCACGATTATTAGCAGATTCGGGAATAGTGATTAATATATGTGAAATATTGTACTCAATATTGGTGTTTGAAGATTTTGAATTTTTTTCGAGCTGGTTTTTAATTTCTTGTTCGGTGACGATTATTTGACTTTCAACCTGTTTCTTTCTGAGCTGATTAATGATCATTTCACTTTTAATATTGTCACGAAACTCCGAAAAATCAAAATTATCTTTTTGTAAAACATCACGAAATTGCTCTAGTGACATTTTATTTTGAGCAGCAATATTTGAAATGACATTATTAATGGTCTCATCATCAACTCTAATGCCAGCTCGTTCGGCTAATTGCAGTTGTAAGCGATCTAATATTAAACGCTCCAAAATCTGTTTTTCAAGAATTTCCATGGATGGCAGCTGTGCGCGTTGTTGGCGCAACTGGTAAATGACAGTTTTTATTCGACGGGCTAGTTCTGTTTTGGTAATAACCTGGTCATTTGCGATAACCAGAATTTTATCAAGTTCGATAATCTTTTGGCTATTGGTGCTCGAATGGGCATTTATGGCTAATACCAACAATGCTGGAATTAGTAAAAATTTCATAGATTTCATCAATTTACACTTTAATTTAGCTATTAGTTTGAAAAGTCTATGATAGCATTATTTATCAATGGATCGATGATGTTCTGATCGCCGACACTTGCTAAGCCTTTTAAAATTAGCTCGAAAAATAGGGTCCTTTCGTTGGCCAAAACGGTGTTGCGTTGCATCATGCGAAATGCCCAACAACAATTGTCGTAGCGAAAGCCATAGACCTCTTCGACCAACTTTTGATTAAATTTATCGTAGTTACGGCGAGCAAATATCTGCCATTTAGCGCTGATTTTCAACTGAGATGAAATATCGAGTGATTCTGTTGCATCTCGCTCATAGCGGTGCAAGAAATTTAAAACCCCATCGCGAGTGGTCTTATATTGAATTCGAGAGGTGCTACTCTTTAGATCACCCGTTTTTTCATTATATTCCAGCACACTGCCCAGATTCCATGATGCCGTTGGATTACTGGATATATCGACAAAATAGTTTGAAGTTGTTCCCTTTCTATTTTTTGTTTCAAAAATGATTTTTTGACCAACACTAGCGCTTAATATGGAAGCACCGGTGTCAAGTCGGTAAAAATGGGTACTGAGTCCGAGCGTCATTTCATTCGCTTCTGGCACAAAATCGGCACCAGTAGTGGTATCTTCACGAAATAATTGGTTAAAACTGGTGTCAACTGTAGTGGTATCAAAATTGGGTAATTGTGATTGATCCTCATCAGGACGGTATAAGAAAAATAGTCGTGGAACCAAGGTGTGCAATAGCGGGATCCCCATAATTGAAGAGTCGCGTTCCAAGAAAAATCCGCTGTCGAGACTGACAGTTGGCACAAATCGTCTTGGTTGCTTGCTGTAGTTAATTGTTGGATCACTACTATTAGCACCAGGATTATTTAAAGTGTATTGGGTATAGCGTAAGCTTACCTTTGGTTTTATGTAGGCTGCCGTGCCAACTAATGGATAATTAAATGACGATTCTATATCGGTACGAATACCGGTAGGGGTTGTGGTTCGGCCATTACGTGCTGCGGTTGATTGATGGTCAAAATACACGGCTTCACTTCGAAAAAAATAATTAAACTGATTATCCAGGGGTACGGCTTTATAGTCTAGGGTGAGCTGTGGTAACCGAGTATAGGGATCATCGCCACTCAGGGTCTGGTAACCCTGTAACTTGGTTTTAAATAACCAATCAGTCCCAGTATATTCTAGCTCTGCGCGTTGCTCAACGTGTGAAATACTGGCTTCTTCAAGAACTGCGCTAAAATCTACCAGATAATCTACATCACTGTAGTAGGTTAAATCGACGGTACTGCTCCAGTTCTTCTTATGATCGTAGCTATTATTAATAGAGTAATATTCGCGATTATCATTAAACTTTGCGTCATTTTGAATAAAGCCCACTTCAATTTGACTACGACTGTATTGTGTGAGGTAACGAAATTCGGTGTCAAGTAAGGTGCCGCGTTTGGTCATGTGTCGCGCTGTTATCATTGCATCGTAGTTTGGTGCAATATCCCAGTAAAATGGTAATCGATATTCGTCACCATTATTATTGGAGGTTCCCCAAGTTGGAGCTAAGAATCCAGATAAACGATTAGCACCAAAAGGAAATCGGAAATACGGAAAGTAAAAAATAGGCACATTTTGAAAAGATAAAATGGCATTTTCAGCGGAGCCTTGGTGACTTTTACTGTCGAGATTAACGACACTGGCTTTAATTTGCCATGCTGAATTATTCTCGGGACAAGTAGAATAGGTCGTTTCCAAAAACTTCATTTTAGTTTTTGATTGGACTTGGATACTTGGGGTGGTGCCATGCGCACCATTGTCAAATAAATAATAGCGGGCATTACGTATTTCACCTTGTTGTTTTTGGCCGTTAAACTCTATTTTATCGCCATACACCTCAATTGTTTCATTACTAAAATAGATATCACCATTGGCAAAAAGGTAGTCTTTTTCATTGTCATAATGCAATGATTCGGTTTTTAATACATAACCTCGATGGTATGCTTCAACATTACCGGTAAAAGACGTAATTGCAGCCTGATTCATTGAGGCGCTCTCGGCTTGGATTCGAATACTATTTTGCGTGTTAGCGCCGTTTGTTACTGCTGGTGTAGCGAGTTTGGGCGTGCGTAAGTACGCACCACAGAGTTCATAACGGTTATTTTGCTTGATAATTTCTTCGGCAAAGCTTGCTGTACTTAATAGTAACACTACTAGCGCAGACGTTATGCGGCTATTAATACTTGAATATGTGAAACTTAACAAGCTTGGATATTGTTTTAAATAAATCAACATTTCTCGAAATTTTAACCTTTTACCGAGACGAATAAATAAAGCAGGGCGATGAATAGTGGCTGATGCAGCATATAAATGTGTAGACTGTATTTTCCAGCAAATGCCAGTATTCTAGCAATTAGACTATTTGATGACCAATTTCGACACCATTTAGCGACTGTGGCAGCGCTTTCTATGAACAGTAGTTTACCGAAAAACAGGCCAATTAACACGACTCCAAACCATGGAAAAAGTGGGACGTAGTCCTCAGTTATTGGTTTCTGAGTCATTAATCCAATCCATTGTAAGTACTGTAACTCAAAGAACTCTGATTGGAAAAGCAGACTGAAAACAATGATGAAACTGCCCATCACCAAGTTAAGCCAGTATAGTTTGATAAAAAATAAGGCTAAAACACTGGCTAATGCCACGAAATGTAGGATACCAAAAAATATCATGCTGTTTGGATACATTAAATAACTTGATAGACTCACAAGTGCAGCGTATACCAAAATCATCAAAAGACGTTTTAAGAAGCTAGTTCGGTTTAATGATTTATTCGCTGCTAGTGATAAGCTAATGCCCATTACCAGTAAAAAACTGCTGACAATAAGGCTTCTAAAATTGAGCCAAAATGGGTCAGTATTAAATTTAAATTCAGTAAAACCAAAATAGGTTAGATCGAAGCAAAAATGATAAATAAACATTAGTGCAATTGCGCCACCACGGGCAACGTCGATGATTTGGAAGTGTTTGGATTTGCTCATAACTATAGTATTTTTTAATTAATTTACAGTGAATATTATTTTAGTATTATCTTATTAATTGCTACTTAATTCAAAGCATAGCTGTATAAAAGACTTATAATAGTGAAATGAAATTGAATGATGATAGATTAGAGCAATTAGATAGCTGGCTTGGGCAGCAATCTGAGCTCGATAAATATGAGTTAACACCTGCTTCATCGGATGCCAGTTTTCGACGGTACTTTCGTGTATCAAGCACTAATAAAAGTTATATTGCAATGGATGCGCCACCTGAAAAAGAAAATAGTAAGCCTTTTGTAGCTATTGCAGCATTATTATATGATTCTGGAATCAATGTACCCAAGATATTTCAAAAAGATTTTGAACTTGGATTTTTTCTGATCAGTGATTTGGGTAAGCAACAGTATTTAGCCGCACTGAATAAGACCAGTTTTGAAGCCTTGTATCAATCAGCAATACAAACTGTATTAGATATACAACAAATACCGCGCGATAAATTAATTGATATACCGGATTATAATCTACCGCTGTTACTGTTGGAGATGGCTTTGTTTAAAGAATGGTATTTAGAGCGGCACTTGGGCATATATTTAAATTCCTCACAAGAAGATATTGTTGCTAATGCGTTTAATCTGTTAACGGATTCGGCGTTAGCGCAGAATCAGGTTTTAGTTCATCGTGATTACCACAGTAGAAACTTGATGGTGAGTGAGAATACAAATCTTGGTTACAATAAACCTGGGGTTTTAGATTTTCAAGATGCGGTTATCGGACCTTTCACCTATGACTTAGTATCGCTGTTGCGCGATTGTTATATCAACTGGCCTGAGCAACAAACAATTAATTTGGCTTTGTACTATAAAACCATAGCGGTTGAGAGAAAAATTATCCCAGAAGTGAACGATGATGTTTTTTTAAAATATTTTGATTTAATGGGAATTCAACGTCATTTAAAAGCAATTGGTATTTTTTCTCGATTAAACTATCGTGATAATAAGCCATCATACCTTGATGATATTCCACGAACATTATCGTATGTAAAAAATATAAGTTCAAAGTATCAAGAGTTACAAGCGTTTAACCGGTTTTTAAATTCAATAATATAAACTACTATTTATTTCATTATTTAACGATGAATAAGCACAAACCCAAAGTTATGTTGTTAGCTGCCGGACGCGGTGAACGAATGCGACCGTTGACGGATACTAGCCCAAAACCATTGCTTCGGATTACTGACGATACCTCGCTTATTGAGTTTCACATCAAGAAATTAAAATTATTGGGATTGACTGACATTATTATTAATATTGCTTGGTTAGGTGAACAAGTAATTGAGCAACTCGGCGATGGTAGTGATTATGGTGTGAAAATTGAATACTCTAATGAAGGCGATTCTGCACTTGAAACGGCCGGAGGCATTATCAACGCATTAGTTTTATTAGGCTCTGAACCGTTTATTGTGATTAATTCTGATATTGTAACCGATTATGATTTTACTCAGTTGCAGTTGCAGGACCATAAATTGGCACAGTTGGTGCTCGTGCCGAATCCAGCATTTCACCCGGAGGGTGATTTTTATATGGAAAATAATACGGTTCACCCAAGTGCAGGCACAAAGTTTACATTTAGTGGTATTGGCATGTACCACCCGGATTTTTTTACAGGATTACCACTAGGGGTGCTAGCGCTCGGTCCAATACTTCGAACCGCTATTAATGACGCTAAACTCGACGCAGAGATTCATTTTGGCGACTGGTTCGATGTTGGTACCCCAGAACGTTTAACAGAAATTCAAATAAGGTTAAAAAAACAAAAATAACACAAAGACTGATTTGATTAATTAGGTAATATTATTAGCGCTAATTTTGCTAAAAGCTGGATTATTGTGTAATAAAATCATACACTTTAGTAATGTTTTCACACTGAAGCTAATACTCCAAAATGGTTAAAATTCGCATTTTTCTTCTATTTGTTTTATTCGTATTTAGTCTACACGCACAAGCTCAAAATTTTTCTGATATTTATCGTTTATTAGAACAACAACATTATTCTCTTGCGTTAAAGCAGGTTGATCAAAAATTGATCAGCAAGGCTAAAAATCGTGAATTGTTGTTGTTAAAGGCACAAATACAATTAAAATTAAATAGTAGCAATCAAGCAATAAAAAGTTATCAATTACTCATCAAGTTATACCCACTTTTTCCTGAGGCATATAATAATCTAGCGGGTATTTATGCCAAACAAGGCAAATTACAACTTGCAAAACAAACTCTCATCAAGGGTATTAATACCAATAAAAGTTATGCTTTAATTCATAATAATATTAAAAATATTAATTTTGAACTAGCAAGAGAATCCTATGTTAAGGCATTACAACTGGGTGTTAAAAAACATAATGTCGAGTTAGGTTTTGCTACGCTTAATAATAAAATTAACCCCGTTAAAAAGGTAGCCAGAAACAATCCGATAAAAGTAGCAACTCGGATAAAACCAAAAATTGAAAAAAAGCTAGTTGTTAATAACGTTAGCGCGAGGCGATTAGGACCGAAACGAACCGTTCAGAGAAAAATTGTATCTCAAAAAAATAAAAAGAAAATAGTTGTTAAAACTTGGAGTGAACCAGTATTTAGTGTAAAGGATGAAGTTATAACGGCACTAAGGGGTTGGGCTGCTGCCTGGTCAGCACAAGATGTTGACTTATATTTATCTTTTTATGATAAACAATTTTTACCTGAAAATGGTGCAGCTCGCCGAGTGTGGGCTTCTCAACGTCAATCGCGTTTATTAAAGCCACGATGGATAGAAGTTAAATTAAGTGACTTTATTTTTGAGCAACGGGCTAAGGATCAGGCTGAAGTTGAAGTAACTCAAATGTATCGCTCTAATAGTTTTAGAGATAGGTCAAAAAAGAAATTTTTATTAAAGCGAACTGATGAAGGTTGGCAAATATTAAATGAGATTAACTTTTAGGAATACATTCATGTTTCGAATTATTGTATGTACAATTTTTTTCTATTTAATATCAATGTCGTTACAAGCAGCGCCATTAAAAAACACTTTACTCGCATTTGGTACACAGCAAGCATTGATTCCTCAATCGGCTTATAATAATAAATTGCTCAATGATTTAAATGACAGAATTACTGAGTATCCACAAGACTCAGAAGCGAATTTATTAAAAGTTTTATTCAAAATTGAAACGGGTGATCTAAACGCTGCACTTGTTGACATTAACAAATTGATTAAATCATCGCCTAATTTTCATTTGGCTTATTTAATCCGAGGTGATATTTTATTAGCTCATGCTCAAGTGATTAACGGTATAGGATCTAATTCTTATTTAGATGGTTTAACTAAAGCGCAAAAATCAAAAATCAAAAAATTTCAAGATGAAACAAAATTTCGATTACATTCTTACACAAAAAAACAAGCGGCTAATCGAATTCCAAAACAATTACTACAACTAAGCGCATCTACTAAAAATGCAATAATAATCGATAAAAGTAATCACCGTTTATATTTATATAAGCGTCAGTATAATAACCTTCCGCCAAAGTTGGTTGATGATTTTTATATTAGCACGGGTAAGAAACGAGGCAACAAATTTAAAAAAGGTGATTTACGAACTCCTGAAGGTGTGTACTTCATTACGTCATGGATACCCGATAGTAAACTACCTGAAAAATACGGTATCGGAGCTTTTCCGGTAAATTATCCAAATGAGCTTGATGTGAAACTGGGTAAAACCGGTTATGGAATTTGGTTGCATGGGATGCAACGTTCGTTCTATAGTCGCCCGCCATTAGACAGTGAAGGCTGTGTGGTGTTGTCAAACGTAGATCTTAAAAAAATTCAACATTTATTAGTTCCTGGTAAAACGCCGGTTGTTATCACAGAGAAAATAGATTGGATGACTGAAAAAAAATGGTTTAGATTACAACAAAGTGTTTTAGCTTCAATTAATAAATGGCGAAATGACTGGCAAAGTATGAATGTTGAAAAATACTTAAGTCATTATTCAAGTGATTTTTTTACGGCATCGCATAACGTAACATCCTGGAAAAGTCGTAAACGAAGCTTAGCCAAATTTAAAACTTACCAAAAAATTAGTTTAAGTGATGTATCCTTATTTTTATACCCATCTACTGCTAATAAAAAAAGTGATATTGTTGTGGTAAGATTAAAGCAAGACTATAAATCAAATAATTTTAGTAGCGAGATGGAAAAACGATTGTACTTACGCAAAGAAGCCAATCATTGGCAGATATTGTATGAAGGTAAATAATACTAATATCTAAGCCAATACCACAATTGTCCTAAATATTCTCGTAGTACCGATTGTGATTTTTTTAAGCCTTGAGCTTGAGGTACTAGTGATAATATAATTGGGCTATTTTTATAAGTCGTATCAAAATTTAATGGTGCCGTGGTTACTGTAAAACCGACTTTTTTAAACATAGTCTCGGAACGTTTTATATGGGAAGCATCAGTTACTAATATAATGTTGCTAATGTTATGGGATTTAAGTAACTCAAAACTAAATTGTGCATTTTCTTTGGTGTTTTTACTTTTTTCTTCAAGCCATGTTGTTGATACATTAAAGTCATCTTTAAGCGATTGCTGCATTAATTTTGCTTCGCTTAATCCATTATCGTTATACACATTTCCACC
Source organism: uncultured Thioalkalispiraceae bacterium (assembly GCA_964420605.1). GTDB lineage: Bacteria > Pseudomonadota > Gammaproteobacteria > UBA6429 > Thiohalophilaceae > CAYQUC01. The sequence goes on from CAYQUC010000027.1 coordinate 23,294, forward strand.
CGTAACTAATATTGGTAGTTTGCTTTTTCGATGCAGGTAAGCACCATAGCGTAATCGAACCAATGTAGCATTGGATACCGTATCGCGCTTAAATTCAGGAGCATTACTATAACGCCCACCACCTAAAATTATAATGGCCTTTGCTTTGCTTTTCGTTAATGTCGCATCGCTAATAGCGTGTATATCTTTATTGGGATAATTAAGTAAGTGTGCTGTAATTGGCATACTCATAATAATTAAAGTGAAAAAACCAAGCATAACTAGTAAAACGCCAGTTTGGTAAAAACGGCGTACTAATACTAGACCGAGAAATACCATCATGATATTGAGTCCTGGCGGTAAAATCAGATTTTCTATTATTCGAGTTATTATAGGTTCCATTTTAAATTTTTCTTAATACTATTATTAATTATGTCCTGCTAAATATTAGCACTTGGAGTCGGGAAGGCCAAAGAGCTTATCTTAATTTTTCCTCAAATCTTAGGAGGTGCCCATTCATGTTTAACGGCCCTATAAAGAATTAAGATAACAACGATTATTTAGGTACAGTGTAAGTTAGGACACGGAATAGCGCTATCCCGGTTTCGTGGCCGGATTTAAACTACAAATCAAACAATATCTGCATGATCAACAACCCCGAGTAATTTAATTATTTTTAATATGAGGTGTTCAGCAATAACACTCATGTCATCTGTTACATCAAAATCAGTCATCTGTGTGATTTCCGCATCTTCCACACCACACGGATTAATATATTGATACGGAGTTAAGTCCATGTCAACGTTTAATGCTAAGCCATGGTAGGTGCCTTTTTGTTTGACACGTAATCCTAATGCCGCAATTTTTTTATGCGCGACATAAACGCCAGGAGCCGTAATGTCGCCATTGGCTTTAATATTGTAATCGTGTAGTAAGTCGATAATGGCTTGTTCAATTAACCGTACTAGGTTTCTAATGCCGAGCTCTCGACGTTTAATGTCAATGAGTAAATACAGTACTATTTGCCCAGGACCATGATAAGTCACTTGACCGCCGCGATCAGTTTTTATTATTGGTATGTCATTTTTAGTCAGTATGTGTTCGTTTTTACCATTAAATCCTAATGTAAAAACTGGATCGTGTTCGGTTAGCCATAATTCGTCGAGGGTGTCAGATTGTCGGGCGGCGGTAAATTGTTGCATACGCTCAACGGTAAGCTGGTAGGGTTGTCGGCCAAGGTAATGGACATTAATGTTAGCAGGGGGCTTTTGCTTTGAGCTTGTATTCATCGGAGCCTATACCTGCCTACCTTATAGACACATGGTGACATGTTCAGATGCGGTGAGTGCTAGATAGATATTGTCTAATTGTTGCTTATCCGTTGCGGTGATCGTCACCGTGATTGAAATGTAAGTTCCTTTTTTGCTTGCACGGGTTTTAAAGGCATCATCGCTAACACTATCCACATGCTGCTTTATTACCTCACGTACAATCTGATGCAGTTCAGGTGTGTCTTTGCCCATTACTTTTACAGGAAACGAGCAAGGGAACTCAAATAGGGTATCATCACTCACAGAGATTTACTTTATAGTCGTTGAATGCCTGATGTAATTTATTCCACATTGGACCAGGCAGTCCAGTGCCGACATTGTTATTATCCATTTTTGTCACTGGTAAAATATCCTTCATGGAGCTGGTTAGCCACACTTCATCAGCATTGTTTAATAATTGTTGCGGAATTGCCTCTTCGCGAATATCCAATTTTAATTCTGTTGCAATTTCGACAACTAAGTCACGAGTGATACCGGGTAATACGCAATTGGTTTTTGGTGGTGTATAAATTATAGTGTCTTTTACTATAAAAATATTACTTGCTGCACCTTCTGTTACATGGCCATCTTTTATCAGTACTGCTTCAACCGCGTTTTGTTCAGCAGCCTGTTGTCTTAGTAATATATTGGCTATTAATGAGGTGGTTTTTATTTGACAATATTGCCACCGAATGTCATCCATGGTGACAACAGCCACACCTTTTTTTAATACTGAGGTTTCTATAGTGGCTAATGGGTTTGCACTGATAAACACAGTAGGCTTAATATTGTCAGGAAAAATATGATTACGTGGCGCTACGCCTCGTGTTATTTGTAAATAAATTGAGAGTGGCTCTGATTTAATCTGGGATTCATTGTCGGAACTATTTTTTGCAATTAATTCTTGAAGAATCGCAAGCCATTTTTCGGATGAGTATGGATTTGGTATTTTAACGCTATTTAAACTATTATTTAACCGGCTAAGATGTTCTTCAAATCGAAACATCTTGCCACAAAAGACTGGAATAACTTCATAAATAGCGTCGCCAAATATAAAACCACGATCAAGCACTGATACTTTTGCTTCAGTTAATGGAATAAAACTATTGTGTAGGTATACTATGGGATCGGTCATAAAATATTCGTTACATAAATAATAATAAGAAACTATCTACCAAGCGACTCCATAAGCCACCTTCTGGAATGTCTGATATTGCGACAAGTTGCCGACTTATTAATTTTGTTTTTCCAAGATTAATGTCCACCGTACCGTATTGTTGTCCTTTGAAAACAGGAGCAGTTATATTTTGATTAATGGTCATACTGGCTTTTATTTTATTACGTTGACCGCGAGGGATAGTGACGTAAAGAGGTTCGCGTAAGCCCAGTTGAATTTCATCGGTTTCACCTTTGTAAATGCGCCGAGCGGTTAGTTGCTCGTTTGCTTGGTATAGCAGGTGGCTTTCATAAAATCGGAAGCCGTAGTTTAATAGTTTGCGACTGGCACTCACACGAAGTTTTTCGGATTTGGTGCCGAGTACGATTGACACTAATCTCATGCCTTTATTTTCAGCCGATGTTATTAAACAATAACCTGCGGATTCGGTGTGGCCGGTTTTAATACCATCGACACGATCATCAATCCACAATAATCTATTTCGATTGGGTTGCGTGATACCATTAAAGGTATATTCTTTAATGCTGTACCATTTATAATATTCAGGAAATTCCGCGATTATTGCCCGGGCCAAAATAGCCAAGTCTGATGCGGTGGTGTAATGTTCCTTATTAGGCCAGCCAGTACTGTTAACAAAGTGTGTGCCTTTCATGCCTAAGGTAGCGGCATGTTTATTCATTAATGCCGCAAATGTTTCTTCACTACCTGCAACGTGTTCTGCTAATGCGACACTGGCATCATTTCCGGACTGTACGATCATACCGAGTAATAAACTTTTTACATCAACTCGTTTATTGACTTCAATAAACATTCTTGAGCCTTTCATTCTCCAGGCTGTTTCGCTTATCAGTACTTTGTCTTCGAGTTTTATGCTGCCATTTTTTAATTCATGGAATACGGCATAGGCCGTCATTATTTTGGTTAAACTGGCAGGCTCAATTCGTTCATCATGATTTTTTTGAGCTAATACGGTTCCTGATTTAAAGTCCATTAACACAAATGCTTTAGCCGGTATTTTAGGTGCACTGGGTATTATAGAAGCTATCGCAATGCCGCTGTTTAGAAAGGCTAGCATTAAGCTGAGTGATAATGTGTTTTTTATGATGGAGAATAGGTTCATAGCTGATTTACATAAAGTTAATTAATGATAGATATCATATCATTTTTTTAAAAATCATGTAATTTTATCTAAAATATTAGCTTATAAGTTGCTTAATTGATCACAACGTGGGGTAGCTCAAAGCCCATATTTTTAACTTTTAACGCAAGTTTGTCCGCTTCGACAACGCTATAAATTGGCCCAATTTGGACACGATAAATTGTTTGTTTGGCACTAAGATCGCTATTTATTCTGACATTACTAAATTTACCGGTTAATTTGTTTAGTAAGTTCAGGGCGTTAGTGTTACTCGAAAACGCACCAATTTGCAGGTACATAATATAAGCGTTATTTTTGGTTTGAATATTGGTGATTTTAAGCGGTTTTTTGCTGATAGTTGATTTTCGTGGTTGATACTTTTTTGCTTCTAATACTTCAACTTCAACAATTCCCGTTCCGGTGGCAATAATATTGAGTTTAGATGCTGCGGCATAAGACAAGTCTATAATGCGATTAGCGTGAAATGGACCTCGATCGTTTACTTTTACGATGATACTGCGTCTATTTTTTAGGTTGGTGACTCTAACATAGCTTGGTAGAGGTAAACTTTTATGGGCGGCGGTCATGGCATACATATTATACTTTTCACCAGAGGAGGTTAATCGGCCATGAAATTTTTTGCCATACCAAGAGGCTATGCCTTTTTTACGGTAATTTTTACCGCTTTTCATCACGTAATAGCGTTTGCTATTGACAACATAGGAACGTGGATTACCTTTGGCACTTCGGGCTTCCATTTTAGGGGTGGCATTAGGAACACGTGATGCATCAAAGTATCCATGTGGTGCACTATCTTTGCCTGGTGATATTGGGATTCCTCTGTGAACACAGCCTGCTAATAGCAAAATTAATAGCAGGCTGGATAAAATGGTTGTTAACTTAACGTTAGACATTATTCTAAATTCTAAGACGAAGGTGCTGGTAAGAACTTTTCTGCCTGTTCTGAGTCTCGAATATATTCACTTAATTGAAAAACCGACATGGCATATAAAATACTGTGGTTATAGCGTGTAATGACGTAAAAATTATTCCAGCCAACCCAATATTCTGGTCCGTCTTTTGTTTCGAAACGCATGAAACTTCCTTTTAAATCTTTTGGCAAACCTTCCGGCAATGCCACACCGTGTAATAATAATTCTTTTTGAGACCATTTTGGTTTCATGTTTTTGGCTAACAGTTTGTTATAACGATTACCGTACACTTTTACCTTGGTGGCGATGGGTTGATCTTTTTTCCAACCATGTCGCACAAAATAATTACTGATACTACCAATAACATCATGGCGATTAGTCCATAAATTTCGATGACCATCGCCATCAAAATCAATTGCGTATTCTCTAAAGCTACTGGGCATAAATTGCGGCATACCCATGGCACCGGCATAAGATCCTTTCTTTTCTAGTGGATCGATTTTTTCATCACGGGACATGAGTAAGTAATGTTTTAACTCACTTTTAAAAAATTTACTACGAGGTGGGTATGCAAATGCTAACGTTGAAAGAGAGTCCATTATTGGATAGGAGCCAGTATTTCCACCATAACGTGTTTCAACACCAATAATCGACACAACAATCTCAGGCGGCACACCGTATTTTGTATATGCCGATTTTAATATGCTGGCGTTTTTTTCGAAGAAATCAACGCCGCCTTTTATTCGTTTATTGGTGACAAAAATAGGACGATAGTCATACCAAGGCTTACCTTCAGCTGGGCGAGAAATAGCATCGAGTATTGATTGGTGTTTTTTTGTTTTATTAAATAATTTTATTAGGTATTCAGAGTCAAATTTATGTTTTTGAGTCATATCCGTAATAAAATCTTGTAAAAGTTTAGGATCATCGAGTTCGATTGCGTGAACAGGACTGAGAGCTAATAATCCTAAACTAATCACTGACGCAACTGAAAACAATTTTGTTCGTTGCGTACGAAGCTTAATGAACATTGAGTTTAATATCGAATTTTTCTGTAATAGATAATTTTGTACAATCATGATGTCATAAATTTTTTGTGTGTGTGAATTGACATTAAAATACCAAATGCGGCAAATAAGGTCACGATAGAAGTACCGCCATAACTAACCAACGGTAGCGGAACACCAACCACGGGTAATAGTCCAGAGACCATGCCCATATTGACGTAAACGTAAACAAAGAAGGTCATTATTAATCCACCAGCTAATAATCGACTGAATGTATCTTGAGCCTGGGTGGCGATAAAACAACCTCGAATAATGATAAATAAATACAGTGCGAGCAATAATAAATTGCCAATAAATCCAAATTCTTCACTGTAGACCGAAAATATAAAATCGGTTTTACGTTCAGGAATGAACTCAAGACGCGATTGAGTCCCATTATTCCAGCCTTTACCATACACACCACCTGAGCCAATAGCAATAATGGATTGTATTATGTGATAACCGGATCCGAGTTTGTCACTTTCTGGATTTAAGAATGTGAGTACGCGTTTTTGTTGATATTCGTGCAGTGCATAGTTCCAGATAAACGGGGTACTGGCCGCAATAATAAAAATTGTAATGAATATTGTACGCCAACGTAGACCTGCTAATATTAAAACAAAAAATCCAGAACAGGCAATTAATAATGCGGTGCCTAAATCAGGTTGTTTCGCTACCAGTAAGGTCGGAATAATTAAAATAATGCTAGCAATAAATATTTTTGAACGTGCCGGTGGTAATGGCATATCGGCAAAATACCAAGCAACCATCATGGGCACGGCCAGTTTCATTATTTCAGACGGTTGGAACCGAAAACCAATAACCAGCCATCGTTGCGCACCTTTTCCTATGTCGCCTAATGGCGTGAGTACTAGAATCAACAGTAATAAGCCTAGCATAAATAACCAAGGGGACCAGGCTTTTATGGTATGTGGTGAAATTTGGGCAACTGCAAACATAACGCTAAAGGCGAGTACCAGCCGGATTAGTTGCGCGTTAATGACATTCATGTTTTGACCTGAGGCACTATAGAGTACACTTAAGCCCACGCTGGTAAGCGCAAGTAATGCAATTAATAAGGGTAGGTCGATATGTAATCGAGAAAAATAACGTCGACCTTGGTTTAGTTTATTTTCATCGACAAATCCGGTATGTGAATTAACCGCCATTATTGAGTTCCTGTATTGTAATCTCGGACTGCAGTTTGGGTTTATTGGTTTTAACTTTAGTCGATTTCGACTTGGATTGTTTTAATTTATTTGGACCACTTTTATTGATGCTGGTTAAGTAATAATCCATGACCTTTTTCGCGATAGGTGCTGCGATTGAACCACCATGGCCACCATTTTCTACAATAACTGCAACTGCAATTTCAGGATTAATTACTGGAGCAAATGAAATAAATAGAGCATGGTCTCGAAGTTTTTTGGCGGTGGCTTCTTCGTCATATTCCTCATCTTGTTTAATGCCAAATACTTGGGCAGTTCCGGTTTTTCCGGCGATGGTGTAGTCTAACTTGGAATTTAATCGTCGTGCGGTGCCTCGCAGACTATGAACTACATTTTTCATTGCGGTTATAATCGTTTCCCAGTGGTTGGAGTTTTTGTGGGCGATAGGCGCAATGTCTTTAGTGAGCGTTAATTTTTTAATACCATCTTGAGGATTTTCGATTGCATGTACTAAGTTTGGGGTTTTTAATATACCGCGATTGGCCAACGTTGCGGTGGCACTGGCGAGTTGCAATGGCGTTGTTAGTGTAAAGCCTTGTCCAATACCGGTGATGAGTGTTTCACCCGGGAACCACGGTAGTTGTCGGTATTTTTTCTTCCATGCCCTGGATGGTAGTAGTCCTGGCATTTCTCCGAGTAAATCAATTCCAGTTTTTGAGCCAAAGCCAAATTTGCTTAAAAATTTGTGGATGTTATCAATGCCTAACTGTAATGCTAAGTCATAAAAATAAACATCACAAGATTCGATAATGGCCTTGCTTAAAGTGGTGTCGAGATGACCTGTTTTTTTCCAGTCACGGTACCGACGTGGATCGCTTTTGAGCATGTAGTAACCCGGACAGGTTATTTCATCACTGGATAACACTTGATCCAATTCTAAACCGGCTAGTCCTATAAATGGCTTAATGGTCGAACCGGGTGGATATTGGCCTTTGATGGCGCGGTTAAACAAGGGTTGTTCCGGTGAATTACTGAGTTGGCGGTATTGCTTGTTGTCCAAGCCATTCACAAATAAATTGGGATCAAACGTCGGCATACTGACCATGGCCAATATGGCACCCGTTTTGGGTATCATTGCCACTAATGCACCATTGTTATCTTTAAATGCAGTCTCAGCGATAGCCTGTAGTTTGCTGTCTAGGTTCAAATAAAGATTTTTGCCTGGAATGGGCAGATTGCGTTCAATCACTTTTAAAACGCGGCCTTGGGCATTGGTTTCTACTCGTTGGATGCCAACAGTGCCATGTAAAATGGATTCATATTTCTTTTCGATGCCCACTTTGCCAATTCGGCTGGTGCCACGATAATTGGATAGTTCTAAATTACCAAGTCTATCCGAGGTGAGGTGTTGTAATTCTGACTCGGAAATAATGGCAGCGTAGCCAATCACGTGGGACGCTAATTTTCCGAGGGGATAATGGCGTGATAATTCGGCTTTGATAAACACCCCAGGTAATAAATGTTTGTTTACCGCAATGCGTGCAATTTCTTCATCAGTTAAACGAAACCGTAATGGTACTTCGGCAAATTTTCGTTGATGCCGTCTTGAGCGTTGAAACCGACGAATATCGTCTTTACTCAATTGCACCATTTCTCCAAGTTTTTTTAATGTATCGTTAACATTGTTAGTCAGTTCGGGAATGACATTCAATTGATAATTTGGAATATTTTGAGCCATTACCACGCCATTACGATCGTAGATCAAGCCGCGTATTGGCGTAATGGGTAAAATACTCAAGCGATTATTTTCTGACTGCGTGGTGTAATATTGACTATTAAAAATTTGTAAGTAGGCAAATTTTGCTATTAATATGGCGAGTAAAACCCCCACTATAACCAGTAATGTAACAATACGTTGGTTGAACAGTTGTGATTCACGGATGTGATCTTTAATGGTAGATACAGCAGGGCGACGACGAGCCATATTCTTAAGCGACTCGATTTTGGCGTCGAATAAAACGCATTAACAAAAATACCCATGGCCAACAAGCGGCAGTACTTAATGCTGGTAATAACATTAACCATAAATCAGTTTCGTTACCGGTTATGCCTTTGATCCAGTTTATTAAAATAATTTGTAAGGTTACGAGCATGAATATGGTTAATGCTTGTTGGTGTAATGGAAAAATTCGTACGCGTTGATGCACTTTTAAAGTAATAAAACCGATAATTGCAAATGCTAATGCATGTTGTCCGAGCAATGTGCCTTGCACGACATCAAGCAATAAGCCTAAGAACCAACCGGTACTCACCCCAATACGTTGTGGCAATGCTAAACACCAATATACATACACCATAAACAACCATTCAGGCCGAGCATACGCTAAGGTTTCGGGTAATGGAATAATGGTTAAAATTATTGCGATTATAAATGAAGTTATAATTGTACCGCCACCACGGTGTTTTAAAATTGTCATGGCAATACCTGTTTAGTGTTTGTTGCTAACGGTTCATTGGAACTAGAACTAATACGCGGCCAAATAAGTAATACCTGACGACCTTGGGTTAAGTTGGCAGTGGGTTCGGCTATTATTTTTGCAAAGGGTAAGCTTGGATCAATACTGATATCACTAACAATTGCAGCCGGATAACCGGTTGGATACACTCCACCCAAACCAGAGGTCACTAGTAAGTCGCCAATTTTTATATCGGCGTTATTGGGTAAATAGGGAATTTCGAGCGGTGAACCGGGGATTCCGGTGCCAACTAATACTGTGCGTAAGCCATTTCGATTTACTTGCACGGGCAGGGTGTGGCTTGGATCATTAATGAGTATCGCGACACTATTGAGTAAATCGGTATAAATGATTTGTCCCATTACGCCTTCAGCATCAATTAACGGTAAACCGGGTTTTACTTTATAACCGGGTTCGGCTTCATCTAATGAGCCTTTGTTCAAACGTATTAGTCGTTTATGGGGGTCAAGCGCAACCGATATAATTTCTGCTACTAATTTTTTTTCACCGACTTTTTTAGACGATTGCAATAACTCACGTAATCGAATATTTTCAGCCTGCACCGATGCAAGTTTTTGAATTTGCATTTTAAGAAAATTATTTTGTGTTCGTAGCGTACTGTTTTGGTCTTGTAAGGTATCGCGCGTTACTAGAGTATTGGAGGCCCAGGTATTAATTTCGGAGGGCAGGTTTACCATATAGTGTAATGGATAAACTAAAATTGTTAGTGCAGTACGAACATTATCAACGGCACGATATTGATGATCCATCACCATTAATGTAATTGACAACACGATGAAAATAATCAACCGTGTTCCAATTGAGGTTCCTTGAATAAATAAAAGTTTAATTAGATTTTCCTGTACAAAAATTCACTGAATTTTTAAAGTCCTTAAATTTTTAGTTTTGCTTTATACTTAAAATTTGATATTCAAATTAAATAGTAACCTGAGTTTGTAATACTAATCTTACGAAGGAAAATTAGAAGTGCTTTAAAATTTTCGACATTGATTAGAAAGTATTTACTTATACCCTATTTATGTCCTACATCGTCGCTTTGTTGTAAACTACTTTTCTGGTTAACTGTAAAAATCGTTATCTGAATTCAGGTTATGTTGCCACTGTATTAATGACATATTGTACATGAGAAAGGCTAAAAGACAAAAATTCACCGAATTTATGAAGTTACTGTGTTCTGTGAACTTTTAAAGATTTTGAATTGTAAATTGTCTTAGAACTAATTGGGAAATATAACGGTATTGTGGCTGATATTATTTAAGCCTATTCAGAATAGGCTTAAATCGGTAAAGCTATTCAACGCTAAAAAGATCACCACCGTGCTCATCGATCATTTCAAGTGCACGACCACCACCTCGAGCAACACAAGTCAGTGGATCTTCAGCAATAATGACAGGTAAGCCGGTTTCTTCCATCAGTAAACGATCCAAATCATCAAGCAAAGCACCACCACCCGTTAAGACCATGCCACGTTCGGCGATATCAGAGGCTAATTCAGGTGGTGTTTGTTCTAGTGCGGTTTTAACTGCACTGACAATTCCAGATAATGGCTCTTGTAGCGCTTCTAGTATTTCATTGCTGTTAAGAGTGAAGCTACGCGGTATACCTTCGGCTAAATTACGACCACGAACTTCAATTTCTTTAAGTTCATTGCCTGGGTAAGCTGTTCCAACAGTTTGTTTAATGCGCTCAGCAGTTGATTCGCCGATTAAACTGCCATAATTGCGTCGCACATAATTGATAATTGCTTCATCAAAACGATCGCCGCCAATACGAACCGACGCAGAATAAACAATACCACTGAGTGATATCACCGCAACTTCGGTAGTACCACCACCGATGTCAAGTACCATTGAACCACTTGCTTCACTAATGGGCATTCCTGCGCCAATTGCTGCGGCCATTGGTTCTTCTATTAGAAATACTTCACGTGCACCCGCACCTGCAGCGGATTCTCGAATAGCGCGACGTTCCACTTGTGTTGAACCGCACGGAACACAAATTAATACCCGGGGACTAGGTCGAAAAAAGCGCGTTTCATGCACTTTTCGTATAAAATGCTGTAACATTTTTTCAGTAATGGTGAAATCGGCAATAACACCATCTTTCATCGGACGAATTGCAACAATGTTTCCTGGCGTTCGACCTAGCATTTGTTTTGCTTCGGTGCCAACAGCAGCAATACTTTTAGGGCCGCCAGGACCGCGTTCTTGCCTGATGGCGACTACAGAAGGTTCATTTAACACGATTCCTTCACCACCTCGAACGTAAATTAGTGTGTTGGCGGTGCCAAGATCAATAGAAATATCGTTGGAAAATAGTCCTCGTAAGCGATCGAATACCATATTTTGTATAATGTCCTGAAAGTAAAATGCAATTAATGGAAAACACGTACTTTACTCAAATTTAACCACTTTGGGCAAGTTACGAACTATGTTAATGTTATTATTTTGCCAACTATACCCAATTAATTAAAGTAATGGAGATAATTCATGTCATTGGACAAATCTGACATAAAGAATATAGCTAAATTAGCCCGACTTAGCATTGATGAAGCGGATATTCCGGGATATGTCGATAATCTTACCAATATCTTAAATTTAGTCGAACAAATGAATTTGGTCGATGATAGTAATGTAACACCAATGGCACATCCGATGGATGCTGGGCAGCGTTTACGCGAGGATGTCATCACAGAAGAGAATCAACGAGAAAAATTTCAAGCGATTGCGCCCAATGTGGAAGATGGCTTGTATTTAGTACCGAAGGTTATTGAATAATTGTCATAACCATTTAATTATTTTAACTTCTGAAATACAGGCTCTTGCGCCTTAATACGTTAAAACAGAAGATGAGCTAGATTTCGCTCAAAAATCAAACAGCACTACGGAATTTATATTATGCACAGCAAAACAATAGCCGAGCTCAGTAACATGCTCGAAAACAAAGAATGTTCCAGTGAAGAACTGGTGCAAGCATCACTTGCCAGAATCAAACAATACGATAGCGAACTCAATTCGATGATTACGGTCACCGAGGATTTAGCATTAGCGCAAGCACGTGCGGCAGACAAACTACGTGCCAGTGGCAATGCCACGGCTTTAACCGGAATTCCTCTGGCACAAAAAGACATTTTTTGTACTGATGGTGTCAAAACCAGTTGCGGCTCTAAAATGTTGGATAATTTTATATCGCCTTATGATGCGAATGTTATTTCAAATTTTAAGCAAGCGGGTAGCGTCATGCTGGGTAAAACCAATATGGATGAGTTCGCGATGGGTTCGTCCAATGAAACCAGTTATTACGGCGCGGTTAAAAATCCTTGGGATGTTAGTACTGTTCCGGGTGGCTCATCCGGTGGTTCAACAGCATCTGTTGCCGCACGATTAGTGGCGGGTTCCACCGGAACTGATACTGGTGGCTCAATACGTCAACCGGCTTCATTGTGTGGTATCACTGGATTAAAACCAACTTATGGCAGAGTATCACGCTATGGCATGATTGCGTTTGCATCAAGTTTGGATCAGGCTGGTCCAATGACACAAACCGCCGAAGACGCGGCATTAATGTTAAATGTGATGGCGGGTTTTGATGAGCGTGATTCCACTTGTATCGATAAAGACGTTCCCGATTATACCGCAAACTTAAATGAGAATATAAAAGGCTTAAAAGTTGGTTTACCCAAAGAATATTTTGATGATGGTTTAGACTCGGATGTTGGCAATGTCATTCAAGCCGCATTGGACGAATACAAAAAGCTCGGTGCTGAATTTGTTGATATCAGTTTACCCAATACTCATTTAGCTGTACCGGCTTATTATGTTGTTGCTCCAGCAGAATGCTCTTCGAACTTATCACGCTTTGATGGTGTTCGTTACGGCTACCGTTGTGAAGACCCAAAAGATCTCGATGACTTGTATACCCGCTCACGCAGTGAAGGCTTTGGCTCAGAAGTGAAACGTCGTATCTTGATCGGTGCCTATGCCTTATCATCGGGTTATTACGACGCATATTATATTAAAGCGCAAAAAATGCGCCGCTTAATTAGTAATGACTTTGCTAAAGCCTATGAAAACGTGGATGTCATTATGGGGCCAACCACACCCACCACGGCATTTAAATTGGGCGAAAAATCCAATGATCCCGTGACCATGTATTTATCGGATATTTACACCATCGCCGCAAATTTAGCCGGCTTACCCGGCATCTCTATCCCGGCGGGCTTTAGTAACAATATGCCGGTTGGCTTACAAATTATTGGTAATTATTTTGAAGAATCAAAATTATTAAACGTGGCACATCAATACCAGCATCAAACTGAGTGGCACAGAGCGATACCACAAAATTATAAGTAGTTAATAATAGCTGTCATCAAAAGGTGAAGTACTTATTTAAACTACCTGACTTAACCGTCAGTATTAACGATATTAGGTAAATAATTATGGAATGGGAAACAGTTTTAGGGCTAGAAATTCACACACAACTAGCGACCAAAACAAAAATATTTTCAGGCGCAGCAACGAAATATGGCGCAGAACCAAACACTCAAGCCTGTGCTGTTGATTTAGCATTGCCCGGCATTTTGCCTGTGTTAAATCATTCGGTATTAAACATGGCTATAAAATTTGGCTTAGCAATTGGTGCGTATATTGAAAAGAAATCCGTCTTTGCGCGTAAAAATTATTTTTATCCGGATCTCCCCAAAGGTTATCAAATAAGCCAAATGGACCTACCGATTGTTGGGATTGGTCAAGTGGATATTGAACTTGCCGACGGTACAATTAAAACGGTCGGGGTTACACGCGCGCATTTAGAAGAAGACGCAGGCAAATCTTTACATGAAGATTACCAAGGCATGACTGGCATTGATTTAAATCGAGCCGGTACACCATTGTTAGAAATTGTCTCCGAGCCTGACATGCGTTCAGCCGAAGAAGCTGTCGCCTACATGAAAAAAATTCACTCGATTGTACGCTATTTAGAAATCAGTGACGGTAACATGCAAGAAGGCTCGTTTCGCTGTGATGTCAATGTCTCGGTTCGACCAAAAGGTCAAAAAGAATACGGCACCCGTGCGGAATTAAAAAACATCAACTCCTTTAAATTTGTCGAACGCGCAATAGCAGTTGAAGTTGAGCGACAAATTGATATCTTAGAATCCGGTGGTGAAATAAAACAAGAAACCCGATTATACGATGCCAACAAAAATGAAACACGTCCGATGCGCTCCAAAGAAGAAGCCATGGACTACCGCTATTTTCCTGATCCAGATTTATTACCGGTATTAGTTGACGACGCTACCATTGAATCCATTCGCAAAACATTACCCGAGTTACCCGATGCCAAACGTATCCGCTTTGAATCGGAATACAGTTTATCGAGTTATGATGCAAACATATTAACCTTAAGTCGCGATGTCGCTGATTATTTTGAAATCGTGGTTGCAAGCACTAAAGATGCTAAATTATCGGTCAACTGGATCAACGGTGAATTATCCGGAATTTTAAATAAAGAAAATAAATCAATTGCAGACAGCCCAGTCAGCGCCGAGATGCTAGCCGGATTAATCAAGCGCATTAAAGACAATACTATCTCAGGTAAAATTGCCAAAGAAGTTTTTGCCGCAATGTGGGCTGGAGAAGGTGATGCTGATAAAATTATTGACAAAAAAGGCTTAAAACAAATAACCGACACTGGCGCTATTGAAGCCATCGTCGATGAGATTATTGCCGCAAACCCAGAACAAGTAGAGCAATTTAAAGCGGGTAAAGGTAAAGTACTAGGCTTTTTTGTAGGACAAGCAATGAAAGCATCAAAAGGCAAAGCCAATCCTGCACAGTTAAATGAATTGCTGAAGAAAAAGTTAACCTAAACTGTGTGTAAAATAATTTCTGTCATTCCGGTAGTGTTTTGAGTCGGAATCTAGGGTTTAAACTATAAATTACAGTCACACTCGATAACTTAACAACCAAAACAATTGAAATTTTAAAATAATTTAACTAATATTTATTTATATGTCGGATTCTTTACAACGCTTCATTTTTGAAAATGCAGATATTCGTGGTGAAATAGTCAAACTCGATGCCACCTGGCAAGCGATATTGACACGCCATGATTATCCACCCGTAGTGCAAACCTTACTAGGTGAAATGATGGTTGCCGCGGCACTGCTATCGGCTACCTTAAAATTCAATGGTAAATTAATTATACAAATCCAAGGTGGTCATCCAATCAAATTGATGGTGGTCGAATGTGATAGTGAAAATCATTTACGCGCTGTTGCGCAATACGATGACGATATAAAAGACACCACAAAATTATCCGAGTTAGTTGGTAACGGTAAATTAGTTATCACACTGGATCCATCAACCGGTGGTGAACGTTACCAAAGTATTGTTGATGTCACAGGTGAATCCTTAGCCGATGCGATAACCGATTATTTAGTGCGTTCAGAACAACTCGATACTAATTTATGGTTAGCCGCAAACTCAACAGTGGCAGCCGGTTTATTAATTCAAAAATTACCCATTGATACTAAAAAACAAGCCGTTGACTTAGATCCTGACAATTTCAGTAGCCCAGAAGATAGCCATAAAGACACATGGAACAGAATTCAGCACTTATCCGCCACAATCACTAATGACGAGTTATTGAACATAACCGATGCACAAATCATTCACCGGTTATATCACGAAGAAGATGTACGCGTGTTTGAAAAAGAACCCATATCCTTTCGGTGTACCTGCTCACGGACACGTGTTGCAAACATGTTACGCAGCCTTGGTAGTAAAGAAGTCAGTAGCATAATAGAAGAACAAAAAGTAATTGATGTTGCGTGTGAATTTTGTAATCAAAAATACGTATTTGACGCAATCGATTCCGAACAACTTTTTGCATCTGATATAACGCATCCCACCCCCTCAACAAAACAATAGAATTGTTTAATGTTTAGTGAAGATTGACACTACGGTATTTTGATTCCTAATTGTGTTTAGTGCTCCTGATTGTAATAGAATAAGTAAAATTATAAAAACTGTATAACTTTACATAATCTATAACGGATGCTGGAGTCAACTATGCTAGGCAAGCTTGATCATTTATTCCTGAATTTAAAAAAACGAAATACGACAACATTATTATCAGTAGTCTTACTGGGCTTGTCTGGTTTAACTTTAACAGCGTGCGGTGGTGGCGGTGGGGGTAGTGTGCCAGCGCCACCAGCACCACCGACAAAAATTATAAAAGTGGTTAGTAATGGTAATACTACTTGTTCAATTACAGCAGGCTTAAATGAAAC
>CAYQUC010000028.1:0-38308 GCA_964420605.1 uncultured Thioalkalispiraceae bacterium
CACCAGTAGCCACATGACCCGCACCGAAGTTCATTGCGCTAACTGCGACGCACATTTAGGGCACGTTTTTCCAGACGGCCCCAAACCTACCGGATTACGCTACTGCATCAATTCAACATCGCTTAATTTGGATAAAAAATAAAAACAATCACCTACATTTTTTATTTTATTTCTTCAATAACCGAACCATCTTTGGCTGCATCATAATCCATCAAATCTAGCGGATAATGAAAACTGTATTCATTGCCATCAAAAAAGTTAAAAGTTTTTATAACTTGAACTAATTCATTGACTAAAGCTTTTGATTTAATTCCATTATTTTTAATAATAACCGCCGCTACTTGACCACGATTATTTAAATGTATATTAAATAATATTTTACCGCGCAAATCCGGTGATTGGCTTAATTCATTTTTATATAAAGTATTAATTTTATTTTTATTTTTTTTGAATACAGTCTGAATGCACTCAGCAGAACGAGAGTCATAACCATAGCAATTATCATCAGTAAATTGACTAGGGTTGCTGGCACAACTAGTAATGGCCATGCTTGAAAATACAAATAGAATAAGTAAAATATTTTTGTGAAATGCCATCGTGAATCCCTCCATTTAAGTTTTATCAAACTTTTTTATTTTTATAAGCCATTAAAAATTTAGCTCAATGATATTACGCTTGAGCCCTATTGTAAATCAAGCAAACGGCTCAAAACAGGGTTTTCGGTTCATTCGATATTATTATTTCCATATATGCTATATATGCACAGTGCAATTAACACATCAATAAAGTCATCACTTCGTTTTACAATTTATCCTAGTTGCTAACATCACATTCACCTTTCATTCAGCTTTATTCAATTATAGTTAAATCTCATTAATTAATAATGATAACAACTTAAAAAGAAAAGGAATTTAGTATGAAAATAAATAAAAAAATTATTACTGGTTTACTGTTAATTGCAAACATAAATATGGTATTTGCTGATAATTATATTGGTGGTTCGTTCGGACAATCAGAAGTTAATGTATCTGGATTTGATAAACCAACCGCATATAAAATCTATGGTGGCACAAGATCAACTAATTTTGGCGTAGAAGCAGCTTACCATAACGTAGGTGCTTTTATCGCTCAATCGTTTCTTGGTGAAACTAGCACTACCATTACAGGATTCGAATTATCGGGTGTCGGATACCTACCGATCAATAATAATTTTGAACTATTTGGAAAGTTCGGTGCTTTCTCATGGGAGAATAAATTAAATATCAAAAGTATGAATTTTACCGCAAAAGATTCTGGTACTGAACTAACCTACGGCATTGGTGCGCAATATAAAGTCATGCCAGCATTATCACTTCGAGCTGAATATCAAAAATTTATAAATGTTAGTGAAGCTGATATATCAACAATATCACTAGGAGCTGCTTATATTTTTTAAAAGAACTATTATTTTTTTAAAACCCAGTTTTTTTAAAACAAGGAGCACTAAAAATAGTGCCCCTTGTTTTAATTCTTTGAACACTGCAATAATAACAATGCTCAGCTTAAACGCTGCTTATCATCTGAGAAACACCAAAAAATACCTTTAGTATCTATTAAATTTAATTTGTAATAAATAATTTTATTTTTTACACTATAAACACATCAAATTAAATTAGGTAAACAAAATCATGGAGCGAACAGCAGAATGTTGTTGTGGTCAAGCAAAGCTAACCATAAAAGATGAACCATTAATACATGTTGTATGTCATTGTGATGATTGTAAAAAACGTACTGGAAGTGCATTTGGAATTTCGGCTTATTTTTCTGACGATCAAATAATAAATAAACTCGGTGCAATGAACCAATACAAAATTCAAAACGACGGTTACGAGCAATTACGAAGTTTTTGTTCAAACTGCGGTACAACCTTATTTTGGCATATTTCAGTTTTTAAAAATATAATCGGCATATCAGGTGGTTGTTTTATCGAAAATCCACTATCAAAACCCAACATAGTGGCAGAAAACCAATCGAAACAATATTGGTTTGATTTGTTAGGTCACTGGGAAGAATCCTTTGACATTAAAATTCTAACTCAGCCTAAAATAAAGTAAAAAACACAAACACTCTTAATCATTTACAATTATCTGGTTACGACCATGCTCTTTGGCATTATAAAGCGCTTTGTCTGCTGCAGTAATAAGATCTTCAGGAGTATTACTCGTGCTTGGAATCAAACTCGCGATACCTTGGCTAATCGTTACAATTTTTGACACTGATGAAAACTCATGGCTAATTGCTTCAGATTCTAATGCTTGTCGCAATTTTTTAGCTACTATCAGCGCTCCTTTTGAATCTGTTCCACACAGAACCACTACAAATTCTTCACCACCATAACGTGCAAATAAATCACAATCGCGTGAAATGCATTTATTTAATCGCCAAGAAAACTGTTTTAAACAATCATCTCCTTTTTGATGTCCATAATTATCGTTGTACAATTTGAAATAATCAATATCGATTAATATTAACGCGATATTACCATCACACTTTGTTCGTTTTGCACGACTCCACTCCTGCTTTAATGCCTCATCAAAAGTACGTCGATTAGCAATTCCCGTTAATCCATCAAGGCTAGAAAGACGTTGCAATTCTTCATTGCGAAACTCCAATTCTTTATTTGCCTCTTCTAATTGTTGTTGCATATCTTGTATAGCTTGATACGCATCATCACGTTCTTTTGCAGTTAAAAAATGTTTGGTATGAGCATTAATCCGGGCAATTAATTCAATCGCGTCGGGTAATTTAACAAGGTAATCATTTGCGCCACTAGAAAAAGCATCACTTTTTATTTCAGCATCGTCTTTAGAAGATAAGACAATCACCGGAATATTTTTTGTATCCGGATGAGATTTATAAAAACGAACTAAAGTCATGCCATCAATATCGGGCATAACTAAATCTTGCAAGATAACAGTAGCATTAATTTTTATTGCAGTTTCTACCGCCTTGTCCGGTTTTTCACAGTAGTGAAATTCAATATTAGCTTCGCCCTCAAGCATTCGCCGAATACCTTCCGCTACCATAGTTTGATCATCAACCAGTAAAACCACGGCTCGATGCTCAACTTTAACTTGACTACTACTATTCATTAACGAGTGCCTTTGATTTGGTGTTAGGGGTGAAATACTCACAGAGAGCCACTCCAATATCGACTAATGGTAACACAATTTGAGCAGCATCTAATTCCACCGCTGTTTTTGGCATACCGAATACCGCGCAACTATTTTCATCTTGAGCAATGGTAAAAAATCCCTGATCACGCATAGCCAGTAATCCTGCCGCACCATCTTTACCCATTCCGGTTAATAATACCCCCACAGCCTGTCCGTTCCAGTTTAATGCAATACTTTCAAATAAAACATTAACCGACGGTTTATGAATATAATGACCAGATTCTTTTTGATATTGAATTACACCAGATTGATTAACTATAATATGCTGATCAGTTTCAGTTCCAGCTAAATAGACCACACCGGATTTTAAAGTGTCCCCGTGTACAGCCAAAGTAATTGATAAACAAATTTGATTACTTAACCAATCAATTAATCCTTGAACAAACTGTGTGTCCACGTGTTGCACGATAACAATTGGCACAGAAAAATCCTTAGGTAACGCTGCTAGCACAGTTGCCAAAGCATTAGGGCCCCCCGTTGACGCGCCTATCACCACAATATTTTTAAGATGACTATCATACAGCCCATCTGACTCAGCCAATTTAGTATGTTGGGTTTTACGATATCCGGTTGACGAGTCAATCAACACGCCAATGGTTGTAATTTTATCTAATAACGTTTTTATCCCATTTTCTTCGGTGCTGCCAACTAAAATGGGCGTATTCACAGCATCAACTGCACCAGCGCCCATTGCATCAAATACTTTACCAGAATGGTCATCAACACTTGAGGTCACAATTAAAATAGCACAAGGTGAGTGCGTCATAATTTTTCGTGTTGTTGCAACGCCATCAAGGACAGGCATGTAAATATCCATTAAAATTAGGTCAGGGGCATTATCGCGAGCCAAACTAACTGCTTGACCACCATCAACAGCCACCCAGGCAATTTCATGTTCAGGAACAGAGGTAACAATGAACTCCAATAATTCAGCGGCTATCGGATCATCATTTGCAATTGCAATTTTCATTTTAATGGCTCACCGATTAAATCAATAACAGCTTCAACAAGAGTATCATCGTGGAAACTGCCCTTTGTTAAATAATAGTCCGCACCAACTTCCAAACCACGTAAGCGATCTTCTTCTCTGTCTTTATACGAAACAATAATAACCGGAACTGATTTTAATCGTTCATCTGCTTTAAGCATAGTAACAAATTCAAAACCATTCATACGCGGCATATCGATATCACTCACAATTAAATCATACTGATTAGTACGTGCAGCATTCCAGCCATCCATGCCATCAACAGCAACTTCAACTAAATAACCGTGGCTCTGTAATAAATTTCTTTCGACTTCACGGACTGTAATAGAATCATCCACAACCAAGACTCGTTTATTCTTAGTTATATTTTTTTCTTGTTGCTGTTCCTTCGATAATTTATTGAGCCTACCGCCTGAAAGAATAAGATCAATAGAGCGAAATAAATCATCAACATCAAAGATTAATAATGGATCGCCATTCTCAGTTAACGAGGCCGAACTAATATCTTGAATTTTTCCTAAACGTGGGTCTAAAGTATGGACCACCAAATTTCGTTCGCCTAAAAACTCATCCACCACCACACCGTATTTATTGAGCCTATCGCTAAGTATCACAATCGAGATATCATCAGATAAGCTAATCTCTGAATTTTTTTCTAAAATTTGGTGAGCAGTGATTAAACCAATATGTTGATTACCATAGGTGAAATATTGCCGCCCTTCCATTGTTTCGATAGAACGTTTATCAATTTTAATTGTTTGATCAATTCGGGCTAATGGAAAAGCGAACGGTTCACTTGCGATATTAACCACCAATGCTCTTATCACCGAAAGGGTTAATGGTAATTGGTATTGAAATCGAATGCCCTTACCCAATTCAGTACTTGAGCGTATTTGCCCTCGCAATTCCTGCACAACTTTATGCACAACATCTAGGCCAACACCTCGTCCCGAAATTTCAGTAACATCATCACGAGTTGAAAAATTGGGTAAAAACATAAAGTCCAGTAACTCATGTTCAGACAAACTATCGGCCATTTTTTCATTTACCATTTTTTTTGTTACTATTTTTTCTCGTAACGCGGTAAGGTCGATTCCACGACCATCATCTTCAACTATAATTGATAGCATTCCCGCAGAATGCATAGCTTCCAAGCGAATTTTACCTTGGGCCGGCTTACCGACTGCAAGTCTTTCCTCTGGCGTTTCAATACCGTGGTCAACTGCATTTCGTATCATATGATTGAGCGGTGCCTGTAATTTATCTAAAATATCACGATCAACCTGAGTATTCATGCCGCGAATATCCAGCTTTATATCCTTATTTAAAGCCCGAGATAATTCACGAACTAACCGCTGAAAACCCTGAACACCATCAGAGAATGGCCTCATGCGTGCTTGCAATACATCACGGTGTAAACGACTGGACAAATTACTCGAACGTCGATCAAAGGACTCCAAATCAGATAAACTAGTTGTTAATAAATCACGACATTCATTGGCTTTCTCTTTGGTATCCTGAACTATATCAATGATGACTTCATTTGCTTTAGCATCAAATAATTTTTCTCTAAGATTATCGATTAAAATAACCAACTCTACTTGTCGTTTTTTTACCAATAACAATGACTCAGCATATGATCCCAACCAGCGTGACTCCACCAATGCTTCACCGGCCAAACCTTGTAAACGGTTTAAACTCTCGGCGCTGACCCTCACGACATTATCCGCTAAATTGATATCTCTTTTAATAGTATCATCGTTCAATTTCTCAGTAGTAGAATTGCTTTTAACTGGACTCTCAATGATACTATCGTCACTAATATTTTTAATAAATGATAATTTTTTTCTGGGCTTTTGTTCCAGAATATTTTCTAATGCAGCTCGCAATTCATCCAATTGCGTTACATGCTGGTTTAACCACTCGTCATAATTTTCTGAGGTCGCATTTGCCATGTGACCCAACATATCAACACTAGCGAGCAATATATCCATATCATCAGGATCTAAAATGAACTTACCATTTTGAGCAGCAACAAAAACATCTTCCATTATATGAGACACCTTAACCGAACTTTCTAAACCAACCATACGTGCAGCTCCTTTAAGTGAATGAGCAGCGCGCATTAGAGCTTCTAGTAATTCAGAATTTTCGGGACTATTCTCTAACTCCATTAAGCCGGTACTTAATTTTTCTGTTTGGGATTCAGACTCCATCCGAAATAATTCCAACATAGAGACATCGGCCAAAGCCTCTGTAGTAGTTGATTTTGATGATTCATTCGATTTTGATGGCGCTATCGAATCAGTGACTAAATCATTCGGAGTTGATAACAAGGCCAGTAATTTTGTCGTTATTTCAACAAAACTATTTCCGTGTGTATCTAACCAAATGGTTAAATCAGAATCCGAGGCTATAATAAGATCCGATATTAAATTAATACCCAACATTAATGCTGACAAAATATTATCGCTAAATACTATTTTATTTTTAGCTGTAGCAGTTAAAATACCCTCCATTGCTTTTGAAAGCTCAAACACTTGTTCTAATGACGCAATTTTTGCCGCACCTTTTACCGACGATATCGCAATGTCTGAAGATTTTATCTCATCCTCATTGGTTTGCTCTGCCGATAAGGTTAAAATACTGTTACTCAATAGCAACAGTTTATCCTGTGCTTCGCTACAGAAAAGATCCAACATCGGATTTGTTTCACGAGAATTACTCATGCCAGTTTCTTTTCCATACTATAAAATAATAACTCAGCATCTAAACACGCAACATCATGTTCATTCCAGTGTAAAATCCCTGTGGTGTAAGTTCCCGTTGCTTGTGACAACGTTGCCGGTGGTGACTTTAATTCTTTAGGGTGATAATGATAGGTACCACTAACCTCGCTCACTAAAAAAACATATTGGCTCTCATTATGAGTAACAGCAATCATGCGTTCATAGATTCTTTCTTTGGTTTCTTTACCCGAATATTTTTCAGCTTTACCAATTTCCATTAACTGTCCCAAAGAAATACAAATTTTTAACTGTCCCCTAAGATTAACTAAACCACGCAATACCGACGTTGTTTTATGCGGTATGCTATGCACTGAACAAACATCGGTAATTTCTTCGATTGATTTTGTTTTTAGTGCCATCCATTCTTTACCTAACCGAAAAATGGTAATTGACTGCGTACCAACAAGTTGTTTTTTCTTAGTGACACTAAATACTTTAGCCCAATTATCTTCATAACCTTCAGGTAACTCTCGCTCCAACATACTACGACCAGCAGATGAATAGACCTCACAGTTACGACAATGCACTACTTTCTCAAGTATTTTGCAGCGAGTTTTAACGCGACTCCATACCCCAATGGTATTCCAGCAATCATCAATTTTAGCAGCTATACCACTGTCCTTTTCAGTCTCGGTCATGGCCGGTTTCCTTGAGTCGTTACGCGCGCTTTAACTCGACTTGCGCGTTCACGAAATCGTGTTGCAGCTACCTCATCGCCCTCTTCTCCCAACAGGGTCGATAAGTACATGAGTGACTCATAATGTTTTGGATCGAGATAAATAACATTTTTAAAATACTGCAATGATTTTTGTTCATCTCCTAACGCTAATTGTATAATTGCTAATAAATAATAAACCTCTTTGTCGTGTTTATTATCTTCTAGATAGGAAACACAAATAGTTTCAGCCTCAATTAAGCGACCACTGTCAGCATATGATTTTGCTTTTGTTAATAAATTCGGTGAGGTTTCTTCACGCAGCTTATTTCTAGTTAATGACTTGTTAGTTGGAGAAGTTTTATTTACTATTTCTGTTGCAATTTTATTATCTGTAACAAAACGTGATTTCACCTGTAATTTTCTATCAAGCAATAAAGGTGGAGTGGTTTTTTTGATTATTTTTTTAGTTTTAATACCATCCGCAACCTTGCGCACAATAAATGATTTTTGATACCGTTGAGATAAGTGCCAATTGTCAGCAAAAATACTAGTCTCAGCATGACCCACAAACAACAAACCATTTTTATTTAATAATTGACTCAACATTTTTTCAGCAGATTTTTGAGTTTCGCGATCAAAATAAATTAATAAATTTCGGCAAAATACCACATCATATGGAATTTGAGTTTTAACGAATTTTTGATCTAGTATGCTAGCCACCTCAAAATTAACCATTGCTTTAATTAAAATATCTGGATAGTATTTATTATTATCAAAATTAAAAAACCGGTCTCTTAAATAAGGATCAACTGCCCGAAATGAATGTTTACGATAATGTGCTGTTTTACAGCGCTTTATATTTCTCTCGCTGATATCAAACGCATCAATTCGTAACTGCGAGGGCATCAACCCCGCTTCTATTAATGTAATCGCTATTGAATATGGTTCTTCTCCCGTCGCACACGGGATGCTTAATATTCTAATTGGTTTATCAGTGTTATTAACCAACCATTCATCCTGTATGTATCGAGTCAGCATTTTAAACGGTTTAGTATCACGAAAAAACCAAGTCTCAGCCACCACCACTTCTTCTATTAATTCTTGTAACTCACTTTTATTTCTTACTATTTCAGCTGCATAATTCTCGACATTACTTATATTACGTTCGGACATACGCTGTTCAACAGCACGCATCACGCTTGACGAACCAATTGACTCTACATTCAAGCCCATGGCTTTATATAAGGTATTTTCAATTATTGATAAAGTCATTGTGATTCGCTATTAGCTACCTTACTATTATCTAAGTCATTAAATAACATTAACTGCAGTTCTTCAGTCAACAAGCCATTAATTTCAATGTATTGAATTAGATTACCATCGTTATTACTAACCCCTCCAAGATACGCGGTATCATCAGTACTAATACCGTGTGCCACAAAATCTTGCTGTGGAATATTGAGGGTTTCAGTCACTTTCTCCGCGATTAATCCTAAAGGATAAATCTGTCTATTTTTAGCCGTATAATTAACCAATATAATTCTGCTACTTAATACTCGATTATACGTTTTGCTATTATTTAACTTACATAAATTAATGGTTGCCACAGGCCGACCTCGATAATCGAGTAAACCCGCAACATAACTTGGTGTACGCGATATCGATTTAAAGCTGGTTAACGGTAAAATCTCTATAATTTGCTTAGCTGCTATTGCAAATTGATATTCGCCAACATGAAATGCCAGTAATAACATCCTATTATCTAACCATATGTTCAGATTCTTTTAACGTAAATTTAGAGACACCTTCTTGTAATGAACTCGCCGCATTATGTAAAATTGTAATCGAACGATTCGATTGGCGTAACGATTCTGCTGACTGGTGAGAGCCATCACTTAACTGGGCTATTGATTCATTAATTTGTTTTGCACCTTGCGCCTGGTTTTGCATTCCTATGTGGACTTCTTCAAACCGAGGTAATAATGCTTGAACTTGTTCTATAATATTGGCCAACTGTGCACCAACTTGGCGTACATCATCAACCCCCACTCGAACTTCTTCGGTAAATTTGTCCATGCCCATAACACCTGCGGCAACTGCGCTTTGCATTTCTTTTACCATTTGCTCAATATCCCAGGTGGCAACCGCTGTTTGATCTGCTAGCCGCCGAATTTCAGTTGCGACTACAGAAAATCCGACACCATATTCACCCGCTTTTTCAGCTTCTATAGCGGCATTAAGTGATAACAAGTTGGTTTGATCAGCAACCTTGGTAATGGTGGTCACGACACTATTAATATTGGATGCCTTTTCACTGAGCACCGACAATTTAGATCCTATCCCCGCGGTTGCATCCATCATATTATGCATGGTCTGCTCCATGGTGCTAAGTGCTGATTGGCTATTAGCAGCAGCATTGGCGGTTGTTTCTGTCACTCCGGTGACTTCATCCATGGTTAGCACTAGTTCTTGTACCGTAGCGGCTATTTCTGTTGCGGTGGTTGCTATTTCATTTGCAGTAGCAGCTTGTTCAGTTACAGTTGCCTCTTGCTGTTTTGCGGTTGCCGATATCTCGGTTGATGACGAAGTAACTTGTACTCCGGATTTTTTTACATTGGACACTAATGCCGCGAGGTTAACGGACATCATGTTAAGTGAACTAATCAGTTGTCCTATTTCATCTTCAGACGTTTCTGCCAAGGTTACAGTTAGATCGCCAGCAGCAATCCGATCGGTAGCGTCAACAGCCAAATTTAAAGGCACAACAACTGAATCAATAATTTGACTTGACACCACTTTTGCAGCAAGAAATGCTGCCGCAAGCAACACTAAAGCGATAAAAATAATAGCCGTCACTTCTGCCACTAAATACGCATTGGCATTATTAATTTTGAGTTGCGCACTCTCTTCAAGTAAACTTAACTTACTATTAATGCTTTCTAATAACGGTGCTACCTCGGTACGCATTAAAAAAGAATCCTGTCGCCATTCATCACTTTTATGAATCTTTATAAATTTTTCAAGATGAATAAAAAATTGTTCACTAAGCTCTACAATTTGTTCAAAACTGTCTTCCTGATCAAATACCAGTCCATCGGTTTCGTTCTGCGATAACTTTTTGATTAGTGCTATATTTTTGATTGTTTCTTCTAAATATTGCCTTAAATTTTGTTCAGTACGAGTAGCGCGATTGGCTAAATAAGCACGAATGCTATTCATAATATTTAACCAGTTGTAACGTAAATTGTCGATTGCATATAATAGTTTTTTACGTGCCAGTGTTGCCGGTTCATCTATCTCGGTATAGATCATACTGTTAAGATTTGAAATCATCTCTTGACTGATTGGGTTCAAATTTCGAGAGGCATACATAATACCCGGAAAATTATCAGCATCAGACAAAGCAAATTTATAAAATTGGCTTTCAAAACTTTTGAACTTAGCAATATCATCTTCAATTGCTTTAACTAGCTCTATTGACAAACTATCCTGCTGAATTGGTTCAAATTGTTTTAACTCGACTAAAGTCGTCTCGACAAATTCCAGAGCTTCTTCATAGGTGGCTTTATGAATATCATCTTTGCCCAATAAATAAAACCCAAGTGAACCCGACGCTTCTTTTATATACTTATCCAGTTTTTCTGCAGCAACCACGGTCGGTTGGTGCTCATCAATAATCGAATTAATATTATTTAATACCAATAACAATCCGATCACCGCAACAACCACGATACCCGCCATAAAAGTTAAAATGGCGTTAAAGCCAACATCCAGTTTTTTCCCAATCGACAAAAACTCCAATTTCTTGTGAATGTATTTGTCAAAAATAGCCAGTCTAAATAGTTTGCTCATAATCTCTCAACCACATAATATTTTAAAATTATCGTCGTGCAACTAATGCCTAAACTGAACAAGCGATAAAATAGATTCCTTAATGAATTTTCGGCAAATCAGCTAAATTCTTGATAAAATTAACGTGTTTAAAACCAATAAACACAAAATTTGACATTATTTGTGTGTTATTAATCGTATCTGCTATAGAATATCGTATTAAGTTAATTAAAAACCGCAATATTTAACTGGAATATGTTTGGAAAGTAATCATGCAATCAAAAGTGGATAACATAACTAACAAGACAATACCGAAGGAAAAAGACTATTTTATTGTGAAAGATGGTGTCCATTATGCGGGAACACACTTACTTATCGATTTATGGGGCGCTAAAAAATTAACTGAACTTTGTTATATCGAGCAGACCTTGCGCGATTGTGTTGCTGCTTGCCAGGCGACCCTACTCCATATCCATTTACACCAATTTAGCTCCAGTGGCGGCATATCAGGTGTTGCCGTTTTAGCTGAATCCCACATCAGTGTCCATACTTGGCCTGAACGTAATTATGCCGCTTTTGATGTTTTCATGTGTGGTGCAGCACAACCTACTAATGCCGTGCCAATTTTAAAACAAGCTTTTTCAGCGCAGACATTTGAAGTTACCGAAATGTTACGCGGTCAAGCCAAATAATAGTAGTAAACTCATGCGCTGTTAAATTATTTTTTGATACTATCCATATTGCGCAAGATATCTCGAATTTTACTAATTCGATTACTCACCGACTCGATAGGTAATTGTGATTGAACAATCTCGTGCTTCGTTGCCCCCTCCGTTTCACCACAGTCTGAACCATACCGTATTCGTTGCTCTACTACATCATCCATGCCAAAACGTGTTTTAATTTCTGTTGCTTGCCGTCTAATTTGAGTTGCCAAACGTGGATTGCCAATTTGCAGTAAAGTTTTAGCGTATTCATCAAGTAAATAAACAAACCTAATAGGTGTCGTTTCATCGGCATGTGCTGCTTTTAAATTTGGTAATGCGGCTTCAAAATAAATACTCGCCATTTTGTATTGCTGTTGATCAAAATAAAGTCGAAACATTTCAACTAGAGTTAAAACATAAGGCCCATTAAACGCTTTTTCCAGTTGATAGGACTTTTCAATAAATTCTTCAGCAATATCAAACTCACAGGTAATACCCGCAGCATGACCATATTCATAATAAAATACCGCTCGATTTCGGTCAGAGGCATTACTCAGCTCAAGATGTTCTACTGCTTTTTCCCAACCTTGACGCGCTTTATGCCACTGACCATCAATCGATGCATTATACCCGAGTTGTGCATATTTAACGGCCCGTGATGTATGCGATACGGCACCACTGTCTGTTGTCGAACCAGCCAAGCCTAAATCTTCATTGCTTTGCGCTAGCGCATTATTTGCAACCAATAAAATTAAAATTAAAATTAAAAAACAGAATAAAGCACATACTGATTTTGAATTCTTATGCACGTAAATTTCCATATTGTGTACTTGAAGTTCCATTTTAAATAACTGCTATCCCATTAATCTTTGAGAGAACAAAAATCCATACATCTAATCGATACAAGCCTACAAATACCACTGCAATAACTTATACTCAGCTACATTAACTACTGCGTGAATTTAAATAAGCTTGCTCTGAGACTTTATGCCACTGGGTTACTTGATCACGATAACGAACAAAAGAGTCGTATATTTTTTGATTAACCTTACTGTGTTTTGCAATATCCTGAATTACTTCATCGGATATATTCCTTAACTCATTTAACACATCATTCGGGTACGCTATTAACTTAACTTTATGTGTATTAACGAGTTTATCTAACGCTTCATTATTTCTAGCGGTATACTCAGCTAGCATATCCAAATTGACAACCTTACACGCGTTTCTAACAATGGATTGAAGATCCTCGGGTAAAGCTTCTAGTGCTGGTTTATTAATGATGGCTTCTAACGTTGTACCCGGTTCATGCCAACCCGGGTAATAATAAAATTTTGCAATTTTATAAAAACCAAAAGCCAAATCATTATAAGGCCCAACCCATTCAGTTGCATCAATTGCCCCCGATTGTAACGAAGTATAAATTTCACCACCGGGTAATGTCACAGGAGTAGCCCCAATACGTTTTAATACCTCACCCCCAAGTCCAGGCATACGCATTTTTAAACCAGCTAAATCATCTACCGAGTTAATTTGTTTATTAAACCAACCACCCATTTGAGTACCAGTATTACCCGCAGCAAATGGCACTAAATTAAACGGTGCATAGAGTTCTTGCCACAGTTTTAAACCACCACCGTAATACAACCAACCATTCATTTCCTGTGCATTTAAACCAAAAGGCACGGTTGAAAAAAATTGTGCCGCTTCAATTTTTCCTTTCCAATAATAGGCTCCACCATGTCCAATCTCTGCGGTACCATTGGACACTGCATCAAACACTTCAAATGCAGGTACTAATTCTTTTGCACCGTACACTTTTACTTTTATTCGACCACCACTCATTTCGGTAATTAATGCCGCTAAGTTATCGGCACCAGTACCTAAACCCGGAAAACCTTTTGGCCAGGTCGTTACCATTTTCCAGTTATAGGTTTTATTTGATGATGAAGTTGCACCACTAGCACTACTATTAGTTTCTTTATTATTGCAAGCACCTAATAGTGCCGAACCTGCTACTACACTACCAACTGTCGCGCCTTTTATAAAATCACGTCTTTTCATTTTTACACCTTATTTTTCTGGAAATGTCTGAACTTTTTTTAAATAATTTCAAAAAAATTTTATTCTTTATTTATCATATTTATAGCGAATGTTTTTATATTTTTATTGAACAAAATACGCTAACTGCACTGAAAAATCGTAAATAATTTACAAACTATTATGTTAGATCCAATGGATATACTCAATTTTATCTGCCATGCTTGATTCACACTATCAGGGCCATTTGTATAAGTAACACCAAACACGCCAACGCAATACACATAGTAAAATAAATACAATAACGATTTTTTAAAAACATAGAGCACACCACCTTGGAAAAAATCCAAAAACAATTAACTACAATTGTTGTAATTAGTTATTCACTCATTCCGGCTACCAGTTTTGCAGTAGGCTTAAGTCTGGGTGTTATTAGTTTAGAGGTAATGCTCGAACTAAATTCAATATTGCTATTATTACTAACCACCATTAGTATACTGGCATTTAGTATTTACTATTTTAACCACTATTTATCACCGGTAAAACAATTACTACACGTAAACAATTCTAACGTATCGAGTAATAGTTCAATAAATTCTTCTGAGGTACCATTTACTATTTCTTCTGAGCATTCATCGGCGATTCCACACAACAGTATAACCGACCCCATCCATCGTCACCTATCTCGATTTAGCCAGCAATATTGGAGTTTCAGTCTACCCTTTATACTCCTTTTGCCGTTGAGCTATCAAGCATCACGAGGCCAACAATTATCCTATATTACCTCATGGGAAACCTTACAAATTACGTTATTTATGTTGGTTGTGGCTATTACCGTCGGACTACCCGGTTATCTACTATCACTAACTGTTATTGGTAAAGTATCGCGACACATTGGATTAAAAAATGTTCAAGTGAGCTTAAAAAGCAAAATGATGTTAGTTGGCGCTTACGTACCATTACTCATCTCTACTATTATACTTGGCTACTATTCCTGGGCTATCAATTCAATATCTGTTGAAGCAATCATTATATGGGCATTAACCAGTTGTTCGGCACTGCTCAGTACTCTAATCGCGATCAATAGCCTAAAATCAGCATTATTACCTGTCGATTTAGCCTTTCTTACCAATGGCTCACCCAGCCATGCGCATCTAGCCAAAAATCTCATCCCACATTCCACTGATGAAATCGGCTTATTAATGCAAACACTCGGACATTTATTTACCCGAATCAATGAGCAAGAATCGTATGTCCAGGCTATTTTTAACCATGCAGCAGAAGCCATTATCGTGTCAGATGATGGCGGTAAAATTGTTATGTACAATCCTTCGGCTGAAAAAATATTTGCATATTCAAAAGAACAGATTCAACACTATTCCATTGCCACACTCTTGCCCTATGTAATTAATACTCATGGTGAACCCATCATTATCAAAGACAAAATTGAATCCGAAGCAATTTGCAGCAATGGCACTTCAATTCCCGTTAACGTGAGTATTAGTAAGTTGCTAATTAACGATAAAATTGGTTATGCCTATTTAGTACATGACATTTCAAAACGCAAAGCCGCTGAAACTTTATTACAACATGCCGAAGACCGCTACCGCACCTTGGTTGAAACCGCACATGATTTAGTCTGGAGCATGAACACTGACGGTGATTGGACCTATTTAAATAATGCCGTAACACGCATTTACGGTTACGAAATTAAAGAAATGATTGGTCAAAACTTTAGACACTTTCAAGCACCCGCTGCACTATCGCAAGATAAACGCGCACTCAAACGACTATTATTAGGCGATGAACTAGTCCAATACGAAACCCTGTTAAAACACAAAGACGGAACCCAACGGCACATTAGTTTTAACGCCAAACCCATTTATGACGAGTTACATAATATTGTATCCATAACCGGCACCGCTCGTGATATCACTGACCAAAAAGCATTTGAAAACGAACTAACCTATCAAAGCCAACACGATACCCTTACTGGATTATTGAATCGACGCTATTTCCATCAAGAACTCACACGCGTGATTGCCCGCGTTGCACGTAGCGGCATGGAATGCGCACTACTCTACATTGATTTAGATCAATTTAAATACATTAATGATACTCTGGGACATGCAGCCGGTGACACCTTATTAATTGAATGTACAAATTTATTACAAAAACACACCCGTGATGGCGACATGCTAGCCCGTTTTGGTGGTGATGAATTTACCATTTTGCTTTACAACATTGCTCCCAAAAAAGCCCAAGCAGTTGCTGAAAACTTACGTGATTTATTTGATCAGTATCGATTTTATCAAAAAGGTAAAGCCTATAATGTCACTTGCAGTATTGGTTTATCTATTATTGATAACAATGTGACATCACCTGATGATGCATTATCGCGAGCCGATTTAGCCTGTAATATAGCCAAAACTCAAGGTAGAAATTGCGTACACATTTCAAATAAACGCGACGAAGAAAAAATGGGGATGTCAGAAGACATGGGGTGGGCCGCTCGGGTTCGTGATGCTTATGAAAATGATAAATTCAAATTAATGTTTCAACCTATCTATTCGATATCAAATAAAAATGTTGTAGACTATGAAGTATTATTACGAATTCCACTCAGTGATGGCGGCATGATTCTACCGGGTGGTTTTATTCCAGCGGCCGAACGCTTTGGCTTAATCCACCAGGTTGATCGTTGGACGGTTCGTAATGCCATCATTAAGCTATCAGAACTCACTAATGCGGGTCACTATACTCGATTTGCAATCAACCTTTCAGGTCGCGCATTTGAAGATCAAGAATTATTACCGTTAATCGGAAATTTACTGAACGAAACGGGCTTAGATCCAGAATTATTAACGTTTGAAATAACAGAGACCGAAGCAATAGAAAATCTAAGTTCCGCAACCACCTTCATTTATAAGTTAAAAGATCTGGGTTGTAAATTTGCATTGGATGATTTTGGTTCCGGGTTTAGTTCATTTAATTATTTAAAAAACCTTCCAGTCGATATATTAAAAATTGATGGCAGCTTTGTACAAGCCTTACATAAAACCCATGTTGACCAAGCCATGGTGCAATCAATGAACCAAATTGCACACGCTCTCGGTAAAAAAACCATTGCCGAATTTGTAGAAAATAATGACACCTTAAGTTTACTTGAAAGCTATGGCGTTGATTACGCCCAAGGACACTACCTTGGTCGTCCACAACTTGACGTACTTCAAGATATTACCGTTAGAAAATTAAAATCGGAACAAAAAGATGATAATCTTACGGCCCATCATTGATCAATGATGGTTTCCAGCTACACGTCATGCCGCTGTCACTGCATTAATATTAATGACTTTACCTAATATCATATAATAGCGCCAAGATAATCGTAAAACCAACTCCAATGATTAGCGTCAACGGAATCCCAACACGCATAAAATCTTTAAATTTATAACCACCAGCACTGTAAATTAATAAATTAGTTTGATAACCAATTGGTGTGGCATAACTCATGTTTGCACCAAAGAGAACGGCTAATATAAAAGGCTCAAGCGGCGCATTAAGTTGTTGTGCAATATTAACCGCGACGGGTGTTCCAATTACTGCAGCAGCAGTGTTAGAAACTACATTAGTCACAATCGACATGATAAAGATCAAAAAACACAGCAGCGTCAAGTCAGACAGGCCATCGGTCACCACCACAAATTGATAAGCCAAATAATTTGCGCCACCAGTTTCGATTAAAGCTTTACCCAGTGCCAGGCTCACAACGATAATTAAAATTACCTGAATATTCAAGGCCTTGCTGACATCACGCCAACGTACGCAACGGCTCACAACCATAAGGCCAGCACCAGTAATAGCACTAACGGCAATGGGTAATATGTTCAACGCCGCTAACAAAACCACCGAAATCATAATAAAAATTGACAAAGGTGCACGTTTACTCGAAACAAAGTCAACCGTGTTTTCAAGTATTAATAATTTACTATCATTTCGAATCGCGTTTAAATTTTCTTTAGAGCCTTGTACTAATAAAATATCCCCACGTTGTAATTTTATATCACTGACATTTTGTTTAATTTTTTCACTAGGATGGTGCAAACGATGTTGAGCTAAAACAATAATATTAAACCGCTCTGCAAAACGTGTTTCTTTTAAAGAAGAATTCTGCAATAACGAACCACCTGTAACGAGTATTTCTGCCAGTATTTGATTGTCCTCAGTACTAACATAATCAGCATCACTAACTTCATCTTTTTTATTTACGTTGTGTAGTTTACCCTGTAATAAATGTTCATATTCTTTTAGTTGTTCCGCAGTGCCACTAATGAATAAGGCATCACCTGCTTTTAACTTCACCGTTGGCAATGGAATAATAAATTGATTTTCTTTACGTCGAATTTTATTTATCTTAATTTCATAATCAATTTTTTTTAATGCTTCGGGTAATTCCATACCAATTACTGAACTGCTTTCTTGTAAAAATAATACAGCATTATAGATACGGTGGTTTGTATTGTTTAAATCAATATCACGGTCAGGTAATAGCAATGGTGCTATTAACCATAAATACACCAGCCCAACAACGCCAACCATCAGTACCGGTAAAACAAAATAAAACATAGAGAATTCGATACCGACCAAATCTTTCGCTATCGACACCACCAAAATATTGGTAGAAGTTCCAATCGTTGTTGCCATACCACCAATTAAAGTAACCAAGCCAATCGGAATTAAAATTTTAGATGGTGATGTTTTATTTTTTATTGCAACGCTAATTAATACGGGTAATAACATAATCACAATCGGTGTGTTATTTAAAAACCCACTAACGAGCGCACTGATTATTAGTGTGATTAAAAATGTTCGCTGTGGATGCCGCGCCCAATGTTTTGACAAGAGTTTAATTAAAGGTTTAAGTGCCCCGGTACTTTCAATGCCTTTACCTAAAATCATTAATGCCGATATTGCGACCAAGGCTTGATGTCCAAAACCCAGAAAAAAATCAGTCGCGATTAACTGTTTACCGTCATTTGATACGAATGGAAATACACTAAAAATCAATACCAGAAGAATTAAGATAATAAGACCCGAAGTCTCGAGTCGAAGTTTTTCTTGAGAAAATAAAATAAACGATAATACCGTTAACACGATGACGATTAACGCATGTGAGTTTAATTCTGCAATCATTACAGATCATTTATCGGCAGGTTATTCTTGAATTATAGTATTAATAATGGTCAATTACGCTATCACTACACTAGTATTGGGAGTATATGTAAATGCTTAATAAATGTATTTAATTTATTTTAACGTTGCTATTACTACCTTATTTCGCCCCTCATGTTTAGCTTGATATAATGCATCATCGGCTGCCTTAATTAGCGTTTTTATCGAATCATGACTGTCATCAATCATTACGACTACTCCGATACTGACAGAAACGAAGTCACTAACCTCTGATTGACTGTGTGGTATTTTATGCGACACGATATCGTCCAATAGTTCATTTATGCGATCATTAAAATTATAATCGCCTAAATTCAACACAAAAAATTCTTCACCACCATAACGTGCTGAAAATTCATTTGATCGTTTAAAGTAATTTGAAATTATCTTTGCAACTTTCACTAAACAACCATCACCAGCCTGATGACCATAAGTATCGTTATAACGCTTAAAAAAATCAATATCAATCAGCGCTATGCTTAACGGAACATTTAACCGACGCGCGGTTGAAAAATCAGATTGTGACCTTGCGTCAAGATAACGTCGATTATAAAGTTCGGTTAAACTATCAGTTTGAGATATTATTTTTAACTTTTTATTTAAACTATCAATGTTTTTATTTTTTGTTATTAAATAACTTTCTAATTTATTTTTATTTCTAGACCCAATAAATAATGCAATACTCATTATCGATATTAACAAAATAAAAAATACATACGTTATTATACTCTGCCGTATTAATTTTTCGTTATACTCATCAAACAGTGTCATATCGTGTAGGTCGGTGACATCCCAATAACTATTACTGATTGTAGATGACGATAACCGCCTCATTTTTTCTTTTTCTGATAATCGATAATCTAATCGGCCATGCAACTTATCACGACTGCCTTGTCGTGTTATTTCTATAATATTCACTTTATTATTAAAAATAATAATATTATGCTTTTCTGGAGTAGACGCATTGATGAGATGGCTAATTTCATCGGCATTAAACGTCACAATAAATATTCTGTTCGAACCATCAGTGAATTTCGCACGAACATCATAATGATAAATACTGGGATTTGGGTGTATACGTGTAAGCTGTTGATTCGTCTTTACAAAGTATTGCATATCACTTAAGCACATTGCGCCAATATTGCCATCAAAATCATCAATAATTAATTCTCCAGATTTTGAAACGATATTAGAAGCAAAATAATCTGTAAAATAACGTTCTAGTTTAGTATTAAGCTGATTATACAACGCATCATTTTCGGGGTTATCTGCAACTTTGGTAATAATGGTTTCATTATCTTCAAAAAATGATTTAACCAGTTTATTCTTATGCTGCAATATTCGTTCTATTTCATAACGAATATTTTTAGTAGCGTTATCTGAAATTAACTCATGGTAGCGTACAAATTCATCCATTCGTTCAATAGCGGCAATCACATGAAACCAGCCAAAAATTAATGTGAGTATTAGCCCAAACAGAATACTAGTGAGCTCCAGCGGCGGAGTATATTTATTATTGGGTAATGCCATATCTATTCGTTAGTAATTGATAGTCAAGGCGATTTCGGTAAATTTACTGGTATCGTAAGACTGAAGTTAACTCTGTTCAATTAGTATAGACAATTAATATGGATTTGTATTTTGAGTTTGCCTAACTAGATAGTAAGGTCATTTATTTAATTAAACCATTAGATTAGCATATGCCACAACTAACCACTTTGAGCCAACGGTATCAAAATTTACTTGGATTCGAGAGTGCTTGCCCTGTCCTTCATAGTTTAATATTACACCTTCACCAAATTTTGCGTGAGTCACACGTTGTCCTAATTGCATTCCGACCTCATCCGGGATGGATTGATCATACTCGTCAAACGAATTAGTGTGTCGCGCCATTGGTACACTTGTGTTTACTTCACCAACCATACGAACTTGCTCCAGACAGTCGATTGGAATTTCTTCTAGAAAACGTGAGGGACGTGCAAAGCGTTCTTCACCATGGATGCGGCGTTTTTCAGCACAGCTTAAAGTCAATTGTTGCATTGCTCGGGTCATTCCGACATAACACAGGCGGCGTTCTTCTTGTAATTTTTTAGGATCATCACTCGACATTTTATGAGGAAACAAACCCTCTTCCATGCCACTTAAAAAGACCAGTGGAAATTCCAAACCTTTAGACGAATGCAAGGTCATCAGCTGCACACAATCATCCCACTCACCCGATTGTTTTTCTCCGGCCTCTAATGCCGCGTGAGTCAAAAAGCTCGACAATGGATCCATTTCTTCGACATCATCATCAACCAAGTCTACATCATAAAATTTAGCCGCATTAACAAGTTCTTCCAAATTTTCTATTCGGGCTTGGCCTTTTTCACCTTTTTCTTTTTGGTAATGGTTTAGCAAGTTACTGTGGTGCACCACATGTTCAACTTGCTCGTACAATTCGGTGCCGGCGCAACTTCGATCCATGTCATCTATCAAATCAATGAAAATTTGCAACGCCGATGTTGCTCGCGGTGTTAACGCTTGCTGTTCGATTTGAATTTGAGTTGCCTGCCATAACGATATTTGATTCTCTCGCGCGCACTCGCGCACAATCGACACGGTTTTATTGCCGATGCCGCGTGTTGGAAAATTAACAACTCGCTCAAACGAAGCATCATCATTGCGATTTTGTGTTAAACGCAAATAGGCCAAAACATCTTTAATTTCTTGTCGTTCAAAAAAACGTAAACCACCATAAACGCGATACGGTACTCCAGCTCGAATTAAGGCTTCTTCAAAAACCCGTGACTGGGCATTTGAACGATACAAAATAGCACAATCTGCTCGTTTGCCACCGGCATCGTTCCAATCTTTAATTTGATCCACAACATAATACGCTTCATCAAAATCATTAAAAGCATGATATAACAATATTGGCTTACCACTTTCATCGGCAGTCCATAACTCTTTCCCCATGCGATCAGTATTATTACTGATTAAATCATTAGCAGCTTTTAAAATATTACCGGTGGATCGATAATTTTGTTCTAAACGAAATACATTTTCTTTAGCATACGATTTGGAAAATTCGTGAATATTTTCAATTTGAGCACCACGCCAACCGTAGATCGATTGATCATCATCACCAACTGCAAAAATTTTACCTTGTTTCCCAGCTAATAATTTTAACCAGGAATATTGCAAGGTATTGGTATCTTGAAACTCATCAACTAGGATATGTTTAAACCGTTCTTGATAGGAACGAAGCACATCAGAATTATTTTGAAACAACTCGTAAGCACGTAATAATAATTCCGCAAAGTCAACCAAACCACCACGATGACAGGTTGCTTCATAAGCTTCGTATATTTTAATCATGTGTTGTAACTGTATGTCACCATGATGCGCAATTTGTGATGGACGTTTAGCCTCATCCTTGCGAGCATTAATATACCACTGTGCTTCTTTTGCAGGATAGTGGGTTTCATCATAACCCAGTTCACGAATTACCCGTTTTACTGTGCGTTTTTGATCGTCACTGTCGAGTATTTGAAATGCTTGAGGTAAGTCGCACTCTTTCCAATGCGCACGTAATAATCGGTGTGCAATACCGTGAAATGTACCCACCCATAAAGCGCGAGTTGGGCTACCCAGTAACGTCTCAATTCTGCCGCGCATCTCGCCCGCGGCTTTATTGGTAAAGGTCACTGCTAAAATACCGTATGGCGTGATATTTTCAGCCAGCATCAACCAAGCAATGCGATGCACTAATACGCGGGTTTTGCCACTGCCAGCACCGGCTAACACCAGAACATGGTTATTGGGAGCGCACACGGTTTGTCGTTGAGCATCATTGAGCGGGTCGAGTATTGGTGAGACATCCATATTTTTTAGGTCACTGCTTTATCTGAGTTATATTTCGAGCTTAATTTGGTATTTAACGTACATTGTACCAAAGCTACTACCGAATCGAAATGCTGAAATTCTGCTGTTAAAACAATAGGCTCCAATAATGGCTCGTGCAGCACCCCCAGTGAGTTAAGTCCTACCAACAAAACCTTTATTAATCAATTATTTATAATGAAAAATGGAAATAGTTAAAATTAAACATATTAAACTATATGCCGATATCTGTCTGACATATCAGACTACTGTAGTTTTACGCTACTTAACACCAGCATGACAAAAACAGACGATTCATTTGAAGAAAAAATAAAACTGTTGCAACTCAGTTTTATTAACGATCTACCCGGTCGATTGGACGAAATCAATGGTTACATTGAGCTGCTTGCTAACGACCACCATGATAAACCCGCTTTGGAATCGCTAACGCATAAATTACATAATTTAGCGGGTTCTGGTACAACTTTTGGCTTACCCGCAGTCACCGAACTGGCTCGAGAAGGTGAAAACCTTTTAAAAGTAAATGCCATCATTGAACACGGCATTGACACAGCAACGGCAACTCGTATAACAAAAATTCTGCATGAATTACAAACTATTAAAACTGAAAAAATCAGTTTACCAAAAATAATAAAAAAAACTACCACGATAAAAACCACAAATGACAAAAATACAGATCAAAAACGGACTATTTATATTTTAGAAAGTGATATGAATAGACAAGAGGAAATTATTAATCAATTTCTTCAATATGGATATACCACATTTGTCTTTAACGACATTAAACAATTTACTCACGCCATGGAGGCTGAAACTCCAGATGTTTCAATGATAGATTTAGACTTTAAAACAAGATCTAAATCTGAAATAAATAACTTTATTAAAAAATCCATTCAACAAGGTATTTTTACTATTGCTACTTGTGATAGCGGCAATATTCAACAGCGGTTATTTGCAGCAAGAGCTGAAGTCCATGTATTTTTTGTTCGTCCTTATGTTATCTCGGATGTAATCGACCGCATTGATTTATCATTGTCAACAAAAAATGCCGATCCATTTCGAGTATTAATTGTCGATGACTCTTATGAATTGGCAAAATTTTATTCTATCACGCTTGAGAATGAAGGTTTTAATTCTAACTACATTACAAAACCTTTAAATATTATGGAGGCCATTACCCATTATCAACCCGAATTAATATTACTCGACTTATACATGCCAGATTGCACAGGATTTGAATTGGCCTCCGTCATCCGACAACAAGAAAATTATATTGATGTTCCAATCGTGTTTTTATCATCAGAAACTGATACTGAAACACAATTAACTGCCATGAAACAAGGCGCTGATGAATTTCTGACAAAACCGATTAAGCCCGAACATTTAATTATGGCGGTTAAAACCAGAATTGAACGCTACCGACAATTAAAATCATTATTTATTAGAGACAGTTTAACGGGATTGCATAATCACACCAGTATTAAACAACACATCGAAACAGAAATATTACGTGCCCAACGAAACC
The DNA here is from genome assembly GCA_964420605.1 of uncultured Thioalkalispiraceae bacterium. GTDB lineage: Bacteria > Pseudomonadota > Gammaproteobacteria > UBA6429 > Thiohalophilaceae > CAYQUC01. The sequence continues at coordinate 24,871 of CAYQUC010000028.1, forward strand.
ATAAGCAATTATGTTTAGTTATGATCGATGTCGATCACTTTAAACTCGTTAATGATGTTCATGGTCATAATGTTGGCGATAAAATACTAAAAGGTTTAGCACGCCTCATGCGTCAGCGACTTAGAAAATCAGATATCTTGGGGCGTTATGGTGGTGACGAGTTTATAGTGATATTACCCGAAACAGAAATAAATGATGCAAAGCTAGTCATTGATAAATTACGTCTTGATTTTGAAAACTTGCAATTTAAAGAAAACAAAATAGATATTAAGGTAACCATAACCTGCGGTATCGCGAGCTACCCACCGGCTAGAGATAGCGAGCATTTAAGTGTATCGGCCGATGTCGCACTGTATGATGCTAAAGAATTAGGACGTAACCAAGTTTCAATATTCGACAATTTTTAAGCCTAATAGAGTTAACTGTTTTACCCTGTAAGTAACATCTAAAAAATACTGCTAAATTAAAGCGCTAGTATAGCGCTACACTATCAACTGTTATTACACGCGCTGTATTTTTTTAAAAATAGGCTGGCAAATCTTTTGCTAAACTTTGTTTTTCTGACACTCTAGCACCGGTTAACACAAAGCCAGTTAAATTATCCTCTTGATAAAAACATGCTTTGACACCCTCATCCGTTTCATCAAGCCGCCATTCACCGTGTTCAAAATTAGCTGGTGATGCAACTGCAATTGGGCAAGCCGGTGTTTTAATAACAACCGGCATGGCTGGATATTCGGCTTCTGTTACAGTACCCGCTAGGGTTTTGGCAAGAGCTCGAGCCGAGTGCATTACCGGCATAATATACGGTAAAACTAAACCATTCACTTCAGCGCAATCGCCTAAGGCATAAACATTTTCTGCACTGGTTTGCAGTGTTTTATCAACCACAATTCCATTGTTTACTTTTATATTGGCTTCACGTGCTAAAAACACTTCCGCCTTTAAACCAACTGCGGATAACACAACATCCACATTTAAGACAAAGGCTTCATTTTCCATTTGTAATTGCAACTGATTGTCAGTGGCATTGATTGCTTCAACAACGGTTCCGAGCTTCCAATTAACACCAGCAGTTTCTAATTCTCGTTGTAAGTGCTTGCCGGCTATTTCAGGTAGCATTTTTTCAAGCGGGTAATTATCAGGCCCAATAACCGTAACGTTGAATTTATCTTGTAATAAGTCATTTGCAAACTCACAACCAATTAATCCCGGACCTAAAATTGCAATGTCTTTTTTACCTTTAATGGCTTTACGAAACTTAGCGTAGTCGGTTAAATTATTTACCGATAGCACTTTATCGGCCGCATCACCTTCAATACGCAGGCGAATGGGTTTAGCTCCTAATGCTAAAACCAGTTTTGAGTAAGGAATAACTTCTGAGGCTAAATTAACAGTCTGTTTTTCAGTATCGATTGCATGAACTAAAGTATTGGATGAAATTTTTGCAACCAGTTGCTCAGCCATTTTTGCGGCTTCGGTCATCACTAAGGTGCTAGCTGTTTTAGATTTTGCCAAAGCATTTGACAGCATTGGTTTTGAATAATTATCGGCACTGTCCATACTGATAATATGCAATGGGGTTTTTTCATTAAGTTTTCGAAATTCTCGTGCAACGGTGTAGGCTGCAATACCACTACCAATGATAATAATTGGTTTCATTTATCCATTTCCTGCTTCATACTCGTTATTAATTGTAACTATTCAGCGTCATTTTAAGACCAGCACAATGAACACGTTACCCCTGAATGCACCAGCTTAGGAACCGAGATTCCAAATCCTAGCTTTTTTCTTTTTTACTCTTTTCAATTTACGCTGAATAGTTATTATTAATTTTACTAAATTAGATATACTAATATTCATTGCTATCCCGTAACATGAAATAGACTATATAATGACAACAACATTACCACATTTCTGGATCCGGATAAACGCAGCAATTAACATTGTTGTTTTATTTATTGCGTCATCGCTGTTTGCCTCAGATCACACTAACAGCATCCAAATGGAACTTAAAATTGCTGAAACCGATATTGCGGTGACAGTTTACCCAAGTTCAAATAGTAATGATCTTATTGTTTGGTTACCATCAGAACATGGCCTGCCAGATGCTATTTTGACTCTTGCCGAGTCATTGGCACAACAGGGTTCACAAAATGAAATATGGGTTGTGGACTTGTTGAGTTCATTATTTTTGCCGGTTCAATCCAGCAGCATTAATGCAGTACCGCAGCAAGTTTTATATCAACTCATCAAAAAAATACAACAAAAAACCCAAAAACGTATCTTTATCGCAAGCAGTGGCCGAGGTGCCTTATTAGCGTTGCGCGCTAGCCATCAATGGCTACAGGATTCCATCAATCAAGCACAATTTGGTGGCTTAATTTTACTGTATCCTAATTTATTAATTAAAACACCCGAGCCCGGAACAACGGCGCAATATTACCCGGTGATCCATGCGGTTAATGTTCCGATGTTTATACTGCAACCCGAGAACTCGCCGTGGCGCTGGCAGCTAGCAACGTTACAACAGCACTTAATTAATGCCAATGCTCGGCCCTATATCTCGCTGCTGCCAAAGGTTCGCGATCGTTTTATGTTTCGAGCCGATGCGACTCAAGATGAACAATTGGCCACGGGTAATCTTGCCTCATTGATCCAAAAGAGTATTCATTATTTAAATTCTGAAACAATCAAGCGCTACCCACTGCCGCCACGCTTAAAATCCAACAACAAAATTAAAGTAACCAAGCAACAATCCAAACTACGACCGTATAAAAAAGATCCAACGCCACCGAGTTTGATATTAAAAACGCTATTGAACAAACCAACGTCATTAGCGCAACAACGCGGTAAAGTGGTACTAGTTAATTTTTGGGCTTCCTGGTGTCCACCCTGCGTCCATGAAATGCCATCGATGGAAAAACTCTACCAGCATTACCCGCGATCAAAATTTACAATTTTGGCTGTCAATATGGCCGAGGACAGCAACACCATTAATGACTTTATACAAAATAAGGTACACGTGAGTTTTCCTATTTTACTTGATCATGATGGCAAGGCATTACAAGACTGGCAAGTGTTTGCCTTTCCGTCGAGTTTTATTATTGATGCCCACGGAAAAATTCGTTATGCGTTATTCGGATCAATTCTCTGGGATACACCGGAAGTCATTGATATCATAGATAAATTAGTGAAAGAGGTAAAAAATCCCGGCTAACGGCACATTAATTGCTAAATAATAGCCATGATATACACCAACAAAAACCTCATAAGAATTAGCAGTACATTTTCCGCTGTACTGCTAATGCTACTAATAAATGCCGGCTGTGCGGTCATAACAGAAACTGAATGTCGCTTTGCCGACTTTGCAACTCTCGGTCATGTTGATGCAAGCCGGGGTAAATTACGTAACCACTTTAATGAATACCACAAAAAATGCCTTAGCTATGACATTGATATCGCCAATGAAATAATCATGTACGATATGGGTCGTGAACGCGGCTTGCTGAGTTACTGTAATAAAACAAAATACAGCACGCAATGTGATCGCGGTGGTAATCCTGGTAAAGTAAAATCGTACCTGCACATTAATGCTGAAATGATTCGTCTTAGGGCCACCCTACCAAAAGTAACGTCATCAATAAGCCGTTAACCCTAAAAATATTTTCATTAACCTTGCTACGACAACCACTCTTTATTGATTAAAAAATCAGTATACAATTTATCTTCTGCCGATCCCGCTTCGGGTTTCCAATCGTAACGCCATTTTACCACTGGTGGTAACGACATTAAAATAGACTCGGTTCGATGCCCGGTTTGTAAGCCGTATAAAGTACCTCGATCATAGACCAAGTTATATTCAACATAACGACCACGTCGATAACATTGGAAGTCCACTTCACGTTCACCGAATTCATGATTTTTTCGTTTAGCGACAATCGGTTGATATGCTTTAACGTAAGAATCTCCAACGCTACGCATAAACTCAAAACAGGTATCAAAGCCCCATTCATTTAAATCGTCATAAAATAAACCACCCACGCCACGAGGTTCATCACGGTGTTTGAGGTAAAAATATTCATCACACCATTTTTTGTATTTTGGATAAACATCATCACCAAAAGGATCACACGCCTCTTTGGCAACCTGATGCCAATGGACTGCATCTTCTTCAAAACCGTAATACGGTGTTAAATCAAAACCGCCACCAAACCACCAAATTGAATCTTCACCGTCTTTATCAGCAATAAAAAATCGCACATTAAAATGGGAAGTTGGTATATAAGGATTTCGAGGATGTATGACCAAGGACACGCCGAGCGCCTGAAAATTTCGTCCAGCCAATTCGGGTCGATGTGCCGTCGCCGACGCAGGCATATTATCACCAAACACGTGTGAAAAATTAACACCGGCTTTTTCAAACACCGTGCCATTTTCCATCACACGACTACGACCACCACCACCTTGAGGCCGGTCAAATTTATCTTCTAAAAATTTTTTACCACCATCTTCGGCTTCTAGCATTGCACAAATGCTATCTTGCAAGCCCATTAAATAGTCTTTTATAGCATTAACATTTAGTTCTGACATACTGTTATTTCCTTACTATTACGTCATTCTTTATAATCAAGTCGTTAACTTGAACGAATGACTTCATCCGTTAAAATATTGCGAATTTCAGATTCTTTAGCAAAACCGCCAACGGCACCCGGCACATAATAATCCACCTTATTGGCAAACCGTGCTCTTACCATCCAACTACGTCGAGTACTACTTTGGCCGCTGATATTAGCACTAGTGGATACCAGCGCCGCATTAAACTCAGAACAAAGCTGTTTCACGATAGGATGATGGCTAATACGAACCGCAATAGACTCATGTTGCCCCGTTAACCACGATGGCGTTGTAACGCGACACGGTACTATCCAAGTTAGTGGTTGATGTCCAGATTGAGTTAATTTGCTAACGATTAGTTTATCATTTATATCAATATACGGTTTGAGCTGTGTCAAATTATCAGCCACTAATAATAATCCTTTATTAATAGAGCGCGTTTTTATTTCTAATAAGCGCAGTACTGCTTCTAAATCAAAGGGATTACAACCAAGACCATAAACCGATTCGGTTGGATAACAAATGACTCCACCTTGGTTTACAACTTGTATTGCTTTTCGTATATGCCAATTAAACATCAGAACACAGGGGGTTAAGTTTTTTTGCGGCTCAAAATTAGACTTCCACTACCAAGCATTTATAAGCCATTATAACTGCATTTGTTGTACTTCAGAATCTTTTGCAACCACAGCTTTGGCATTGGCCTCACGTTCATTGGCAATGCGATTCGCTAAATTATCATCACCGAGCGCCATCATTTGTGCCGCTAAATAAGCCGCATTTTTTGCTCCAGCCTTACCAATCGCAACCGTTGCCACCGGAATACCACCCGGCATTTGAACCGTTGATAATAATGCATCCATGCCTTTTAATGGACCACCGTCCATCGGCACACCAATGACCGGTTTTAAAGTATGGGCTGCAATGGTGCCCGCTAAATGTGCCGCTAAACCGGCAGCTCCGATAAATACTTGGCAGCCACGTTGCTCTGCATCGGCAATATAATCACGAGTAATATCAGGGGTACGATGTGCCGATGAAATTTTTACTTCAAACTCAATTTTTAACAATTTCAGTGTATCGATACACGCTTGCATGACAGGTAGATCCGAATCGGATCCCATGATAATTGCGACAAATTTAGAACTCATATTTTCTATTTTCAACCTTTTGTATTTTCTGTTTAAAAGCGGATTATTAGCTTATAAGCCTATTTCAATTAATCCGTAAACACGAAGCATACCGCACTTTACGAGCGGTGTTTAACCCTAAATGAAACAAAAACAGTAACAAATCACAAATAAGCCTGCACCATCGGAAGTTTCGCCAACTTTCAGTCCAACAGAAACAAAAACTAAGTCTTTGATTTATATAGCAGTAGTATTTGAAATAGCTCGGTACTTCGGCAAGGCACAAACACGGTTAAATGATTAGTACTACTAAACACTCAACATCAATGCTATTATCATTCTAGATTGTTGATTTTATGACAGATTTAGAAACAATCGTACAAAGTACGCAAATATAAACATAATAACTATAATAGATTATGGTCAAGCTATTGCTGTTTGAGCCGATATATGGATATTAAGTCTTTAATATTTATACTATTTTAAGTAAGGTCAATGAAATTACATTTTACCAAGTTCAGCATTATAAGCCTGTTATTTTTATGTGTTTCAAACACAGTTTTTGCCCAAATACTGGACCATAAACTACCAAATGGCTTGCGAAGTAATGCCGACTACCATCGGGGCGACACGCTAAAACCAGCGGTAGTAATTTTACACGGCTTCTTACAAACCCGAAATTACCTAACAGTTCAAAATTTATTCACTGCCGTAAGTGATGCAGGATACAGCGTATTAACACCAAACTTATCCTTGGGCATTAGTAATCGTAAAAAGAGCTTACCCTGTGAAGCGATCCATAACCACACTATGTCACAAGACATTGCCGAGATTGATTATTGGATTACCTGGTTAGAACAACAAGGCCATCACGAAATTTATTTGATCGGTCATAGTTTCGGTAGTTTGCAACTTCTGGTTTATAGCAATAGCAAAATTCATAAAACCATTAAAAAACTAATTGCCACTAGTTTAATCCACATTGAAAAAAGCAATGATAATACCCTGATTAAAAACTATCTAGAACAAGCACGACAACAAGTTGCAAATAAAAATAAACAACTTCATAAGTATCCAATATCATACTGTTCAAATTACACCTCACCAGCAGAAAATTACATTTCCTATGCCAAATGGACTAAGGACAACATCATTGTAGAAATCAATAAACTCAACATTCCAATGACAATGATATTTGGTAGTAAAGATATTAGAGTTAACAAAAACTGGATTACCCGACTGCAAAAAACCAATTTAAATTTAATAATAATAAAAGGTGCAAATCACTTTTTTGACGCAAGCCATGAGTTTGATTTGAGTGATAACGTGCTAAATGAGTTATCCTCAAATTAGTTAACTAAATGATAATAAAAAGAAAACGTTCAGTCACCATACCAATACATGTTCTTGGCATTATTTTTAGCATCCTGTTAATACTGACGTTAGGGGGCTTAGGCTGGTATAGCAATCAAATAATATCTACAATTGAAAAACAATCGATATTAGAAACAAATGTATTAGCCTACAAAGAATTAGAGCTAACCTTATCTAAATTGTCTCAAACAACATCTGAACTTGCTAAAAAGTTTTCAAACTGGGATGAAACCATTCAGCAACTAGAGAATCCTAGCTATTATAAATATTGGCAAATGAATCGTGTATCAAACTCTGGCTTTGCGCCAAGTTTTTTTGATTATATAGAACTATATGACCAAGACGGCATTCCATTATCTGAATCTAAAGAAACCAATATTCCGCTAACTGTTACCGCAACAATATTTGAGCCCTATATCGTAAAAGATACCGAACACGCGCACCTATATCAACAAGCCAATATCACTAATGGCAAACATAACAAGCCAATTGGCTTTTTAGTCATAAAAATTAATATAACCGAAGCATTAAATCACGCACAATTTAAATATCTTGATATTAATAAATTAAAATATAGACTCATTATCAACCAACCAATTTTATTAAAAAACATATTAAACTATTATGAACCAACCGCAGTAATTAATTCAGAGTTTATTATTTTAGAAAAGTTATTTAATAAAACATTATTTAATATATCAAGCGCGTCGTTAATACTATTTTTAATATTTTTATTTTTTGTAGTGAAATTTCTTGGTTCACCGCTTAGGGATTTATCACAAAAAATAGATTCAATCGGTGGTATAGATAAAACCATCTTTAGTAAAGAAACCAACATTATTAACATTGCTGAATTTAAAAAAGTTTACCAATCACTAAATGATTATAACGTTAAGTTATATTTAAGTGAAAAAGATCTACGCCAAAGTGAACGTCGAAACCGAACCGTACTAGAAGCTGTACCGGATGCAATTATTACATTAAATAACGAGTGTAATATAATTTCTATCAATTCAGCCGCTAGAAAATTATACGGTCACTCCGAAAACGATTTAAAATACACTCATATAGACACTTTATTTTCTAATGACTCTATCGACAAGTTCCATCATGCAATTGCACACTCGTATTTTGAACCAACTCATTCACAAGACGAATCGAAACAACAGTTTATTGCTCTACACAAATCCGGTAATACATTTCAAATTCAATGCAGTTTCACCTCGATGGTACTTTTTGGTGAAGATGCATTTTTATTCATAGCCAAAGACATTACAGAAAGAAAACAATACGAGTCGCGCTTAACACAGTTAGCTAACTTCGATTCATTAACAGGGTTATCAAACCGAGCCCTTTTTCATGACCGACTAGAACATGCGGTATCTCAGGCAAAAAGAAATAGTAAGCGCCTAGGATTAATATTTATTGATTTGGATCGATTCAAACCCATTAACGATACCTATGGCCATCAAGTCGGAGACTTGTTATTAAAGATAGTTGCGAAACGTATTTTGCGCTGCATTAGAGAGGGTGATACCGTATCCCGACTCAGTGGTGATGAATTTACTGTTATTATAGAAGGCATTGATCAAGAAGAAGATTCTGCTATTATTGCAAAAAATATTTTAACAGCATTACGAAAACCGTATAACTTAAATAATAATGAATTTTTTATTACTGCAAGTCTCGGTATTACCACTTATCCCGAAGATGATAGAAACATTAGTAATCTCATCAAAAATGCTGATACTGCAATGTATCGCGCCAAAGAACTTGGCGGCGATAAATATCAATTCTTCACCATGGATTTAAACTACCGCGCCGAAGAACGCTTAACCCTCGAAAATAAACTACGCCACGCCTTAGAGAAAAATTTATTTACACTACACTATCAACCCAGAATAAATATACAGAATAATAGCTTGTCGGGTATCGAAGCACTAATGCGACTCCATGATCCTGAATTAGGCATTATCCCACCGGTAAGTTTTATTCCCTTACTCGAAGAAACTGGCCTCATCCATCGAGCCGGAGAATGGGTGATACGCACTGCCTGTAAACAATTTATGGAGTGGCGAAAATCCGGATTTCCGGAATTACGTGTTTCCATTAATTTATCCGCGCATCAATTTAAAGAAGAAACCTTGGTTGACACAATATTTGAAATAATAACAGAAACAAAAATAAATCCTCGCCACTTGGAGTTTGAAATAACTGAAAGCCTATTAGTCGACAATATTGAAGAAACCACTAAAGCATTATTTCGCTTGCATGATCGTGGCATTAAAATATCCATCGATGATTTTGGCACTGGTTATTCGTCACTAGCCTATTTGAAAAAATTTCCAATTGACATTTTAAAAATCGATCGTTCATTTGTTAATGACATTACTACCGATAAAGATAACGCTGCAATTATAGATACTATCATCGCCATGGCACGCTGTTTGAAATTAGAAATTACCGCCGAAGGTGTCGAGAGTAAGGAACAACTTGCATTTTTAGCAGAAAGAAAATGTGATGAAATCCAAGGTTATTTCTTTAGCAAACCTCTTACACCTGATGATCTTGTAAAATACGTTAAAAGTAAAGCATGGCAAGTGCATAACCACTAGCCACACCGAGTTAAGATTACCGATTTTTAGCTGCAGCAATAATAGTGTCAATATCTAATTTCAATCTTGGAAATTTTTGATTATAACGTTCAATAATTTCCTGAAGCTTTAACTTACCTTGTTGTTTATATATTGTAACCATCGCTTCACGCCATTGTTTTGATGAATAGTGCTGCCAACGTTGTTCATCATATATCAACTCGTTAGGTTTATTAGTAACAAGCGAACTAATCATTAAACCATCCATAAAGGATGTATTGCTTGGAGTCTCTGCACGTTGTGCTTCGAGCCCTGCACTACTCTCATGTTCCAAAAGACTGGATTTCCGTTGGCGTAAAACTTTCTCGCGCCGTACCTTCACTTCTTTCTTTTTTGCTTTAGACGAATTTTTTTTAGAAAGTACTTTAGATTCCAACTGAGTGGTGTTTAATTGTTTTTTATTTAATGCTAAATCAAATTGAGCTTGTGGCACTATAGGTTGTTTAACAGCGTTAGTATTATCTTGTTCAGCGTCAGGAGTATTTAACGATTCTTTAGAGCTTGAAACTAGAGTTGAGTCTTCAACAAACCCCGATATTGGTGCTACAACTTCCGTTTTATTTGTAGAAATTGTTAATTCTTTACTGGCCGATTTTTTCCGTTTTGCTATTACTATTGGTGTAACCGTTGTTTTGGGCATAGATTCTGGCATAGGCTCGCTATCATAATCTATTGATTGTTGTTCAGGAAAAAAACTAACCGCGGCAACGACAATAAATATTGTGGCTGCAGTAGATAGCGGTATGAAATAATTAGTACCAAATGGTGAATAATTTTTTTTATTTTTTTGTGGTTTTGATGCCACCTCACGTTTAGCGGCAGCCAAAATACTATTATCTAAACCAATGCCGGGTTCATCATCCGTAGTATTTTTTGACGCATTGTACAGTGTCGATAATTCGGCGTTACCGGCTAAATACTCTTCAAACTCTTTATCGTGATCACTCATGAATCACCTGCCTGTATTAATTTTGTTAAACTTTTAACTGCATAGCGTAATCGGCTTTTCGCTGTTTCGATGTTTACTTGGGTAATATCGGCAATGTCATCCAAGCTAAAACCAGATTCTTCTCGTAATAAAAATACCTCACGTTGATTCTCAGGTAATCGTTTTATTGCCGCAACTAAGCGTAACCTTTTTTGTTCAACCGCAACTTGTTGTTCGGGTTGATCTTGGCGAGGAGCAACAAGTTCAACATGACTCTCAATATCGTCGTTATGAATACTATCGGTAATGTGACTTTTATTACGACGATAATAATCAACCAGTTTATTGTGAGCAACCGTATAAATAAACGTAGAAAACTTTGCCGATGCAACATAAGTTCGTCGAGATTTTATAATACTCATCCAACTATCTTGAAAAAGTTCTTCGGCAATTGCTGGTTCGCTGCACTGGCGAGTAAAATAACGAAACAATGCGGCTTTATGTCGACAATACAATACTTCAAATGCTGCGGCATCACCATCGCGATAGCGCAACATTAATTCTTCATCGTGTTGTTGTAAGGTATCAGTCATTGATACCTCAAGGGTAACAGCTAAAGCGATATTTTGCATTATTTGCGTTCCACCTGAGATATCAATATTATAACTCTCACTTTTAACTTAACGATTTAGTCAAATTCACTAACTTAATAAATTCACCGCGGTAACCAAAATGATCTTTACCACGTGCATCGCGAGCCATGTCTAAAATATCACTATACGAATAGTGCTTAGTGTACTTTCCACCTGTTAACTTTTGACCAAAAGCTGCAACCGCTGCCGCAAAACGAAATCTATCTGAAGTATTACTCAACTTTTTAATAATGTCATTGGTTTTTAACGGCCAGGTTAATAGTTCACTGGTGTTTTTATTGGGTGCTTTATAGCGTATTTTAAGAAAAGCCAATTCGCCATTAATTGTATTTTTGGATAATTTTAAGTCCTTATTATGATTATAACGTAATTTGTCAACCGACTGTCCTTGACTACCGACCAAACTAATTTCATATAAAGCGGTTACTGTATGGCCAGCACCAATCTCACCCGCGTCTACTTTGTCATTGTTAAAGTCTTCGCGTTTAAGCATTCTATTTTCGTAACCAATCAGACGGTATTCGGCCACCTTTGATTTGTTAAACTCAATCTGAATTTTTACATCCTTGGCAATGGTTTGTAATGTTGAACTCATTTCATCAACGAGGACTTTTTGTGCTTCGTTTAAGGTATCGATATAGTGATAATTACCATTGCCTTTATCCGCTAATTGCTCCATTAGCTGATCGTTATAATTTCCAGAACCAAAACCTAAGGTTGTTAAACTAATTCCATTTTTTCGTTTTTGCTCAACTAAATCTGTTAATGCCTCAAAATTTACCGTGCCAACATTAAAGTCACCGTCAGTTGCAAGTATAATTCGGTTTATGCCATCTTTAATAAAAGCCTGTTCAGCCACTGAATACGCCAACTTAATACCAGCACCACCGTTAGTTGAACCACCGGCTGCTAATTTATCAAGCGCATAACTTATAGTTGCAGTTTTATTGCCATCAGTGGGCTCTAGTACGATTCCTGATGCACCGGCATAAACCACGATTGAAATTTTGTCTTGCGAACGAAGTTGTTTTGTTAACAGTTTTAACGAAGTTTTAAGCAAATCCAATTTAGTCGCTGAACGCATCGAACCTGAGACATCAATCAAAAAGACCAAGTTACTGGCTGGTAGGTTTTTCTTGGCTATATCGAGCCCTTTAACACCAACGTGTAATAAATAGGTATTTTTGTTCCATGGAGAGGGCGCAATTTCTGTAGTAACACCAAACGGCGCATTGCTTTTTGGCTCAGGATATTGGTAACTAAAATAATTTATTAACTCTTCAACACGCACTGCATCTTGGCGTGGTAACTTCCCTGAATTTATAAAACGACGCATATTAGAATATGAACCAGTATCAACGTCAATACTAAATGTTGACACCGGATGTTCGGTAACACGTTTTATGGCATTTTGATCCAGGTGCGCATATTTTTCGGTATTAACGTGTGCTTGTTGAGAACCGATATCATAATCAGTACCCGCATTAAAACTAGTAATTCCCATTTGATAATTAGCAATCCGACGATGTTCAACTTGCATTGATTTTCTTTTTGCGATTAACTGTTTTGGAGCAGCAGAAATCGAGCTTGTTATTTTATTTGCAATACCACTCATTTCTTTTTTTGTTGTGCTAGACGTTATTTCCGCTTCAACAATTGTTGCGGTATTATCCATTGAATCTTTGCGAACGACAGGCTCTGATTTTTTTTGCACAAGTTGAGTATTTTTGTTTTGTTGCTTACTGAGATTATTCGCTGACTCATTTTGAGCAGTACTACATGCTGAGAGTGTTAGAAATGTTAGTAAAGCACTAACGGTAAAAACTGATTTGTTATTCATTGTAACTTCCTTCTGTAATCGTTATTTTAAATTAGTTTATGGCTAGATATCACTTGCCTGAGGATATAAACGCACAATGTTTAAAAACGGGTTAATTTTTTTGAAATAAAATTAAGCTATAAGGATCAAAAACTTAAAGAGATGTTGGTTATTTGATATTCAGGTTACAGCAGCATTCAGGCTTAAGAGATATGACCTGAGCAAAGTGAGGAAATACTTAATGAACGCTTTTAGCGTTCTAA
>CAYQUC010000029.1:0-37988 GCA_964420605.1 uncultured Thioalkalispiraceae bacterium
CTCCCAGCTGAGCTATAGCCCCTTTAGCGCGTAGCGCCCTAAAGAAGGCGAGATTGTACGCGAGTAGTGCGCAGTCAGCAAGCCCAATTTGCTAGCTATCTTGCTGATTTTCAATAAAAGTCAGCGCTTTTTGAATTCTAGCCAGCGTTTTTTGTTTTCCGAGTAACTCTACGGTGGTATCAATCGGTGGTGAAACTGCACCGCCAGAAACTGCAACGCGTAATGGTTGTGCAACTTTACCCATTTTAAGTTCCATGCTGGCAGTCACGTCCTCTATGACCTTATGAATTGAATCCTTATCCCATGAAGCCAAGTCATTGTACGCGGTTAATAAATTGACTAGTGCAGCACTGGTCTTCGAATTTAAATTCTTTTTGGCTGCTTTTGCATCATAATCATCAAAATCTTTATAGAAGAATAGGCTCGACTCTGCCATTTCGAGCAGTGTTTTTGCACGTTCACGTTGAGCCAGCACCACGGCAACCGGTTCAGGGCCTGACTCTGTCGGATCAATTCCTAGTTTGCCAAGATGAAAGCTAAGCTCGGTCGCTATATAAGCCGGCTCAAGGGTTTTTATATAATGCTGGTTTAACCACAATAGCTTACTGATGTTCAGTGCTGCAGCTGAATTATTAACATTTTCAATATTAAATAAACTAACCAGTTCATCAAGCATAAATATTTCTTGATCACCATGTGACCAGCCGAGTCGTACTAAATAATTAAGTACCGCTTCAGGTAAATAGCCATCATCTCGATATTGCATAACCCCCACCGCGCCATGGCGTTTTGATAAACGTTTGCCATCTTCGCCCAAAATCATCGGAACGTGTGCAAAAATCGGCGGAGTGCCATGAAGTGCTTGAAATATATGGATTTGTCTCGGTGAGTTATTGATGTGATCATCACCGCGAATAACGTGAGTCATGCCCATATCAAGATCATCGACGACAACAGTTAAGTTATAAGTCGGAGTACCATCAGAACGGGCGATGATTAAATCATCAAGCTCATTATTTTGAAATACTATTTTGCCACGAATTAAATCATCTACAACTATTTGACCTTCAATGGGGGTTTTGAAACGTACCACCGGACTCACACCTGCTACCGCTTCGGTTTTATGCCGGCAACGTCCATCGTAACGTGGCTTTTCTTTACGTGCCATTTGCGCTTCACGCATTGTGTCCAATTCATCTTTAGAGCAATAACAGTGGTATGCTTTGCCCTCATCCAGTAATTGTTTAATAACCTCATTGTAACGATCGAATCGATCAGTTTGGTAAAAAGGGCCTTCGTCATAATTAAGACCCAACCAAGTCATGCCCTCTAGTATTGCATTGACCGATTCTTCTGTAGAACGCTCTCTATCAGTATCTTCAATTCGAAGAATGAACTTCCCACCATGCTTTCGAGCGTGTAACCAAGAAAATAATGCAGTCCGTGCACCGCCAATATGAAGATAACCGGTAGGACTTGGAGCAAAACGAGTACGAATAGACATAATCACCTTAAAATGTAAAATAAAATTATTTTACCGTGATGTAGCGCGCCAGTCCATTATGATTGGATATTAAATCTAAAAAGAAATCCGATACTTTATTAAAATGACTTTAATTATATATCGATTTTACCGGCTATTAATTTTAGCCATTAGTTATAGATTGTATAATATTGACTACTTGACAGTTGTACTCAGCATTAGTCTTGCTGTTCTAACATACGCTTAATAGAATCTTTTATTTGTACTTTATTATTATCACTTGAATTTAACACTGACTTTCCATTGGTAAGGTTTTTTAAACCTTCGATTCTTTGATTTTTAATCAGCGTTATTTCATTATTGTAGTTTTCGTTCAGTTTTTTTCTTGCTTTGTTTCGCTTAATTCTCGACTCTTTTAATTTTTGAGTTATTGCCTTTATTTTTTTATTTTGTGATGATGCACCATTAATTATTGATATTTTTTTTATTAATTTTTTTTCATTAACCGTTTCAACTACGGTTGAATTCATTGGAACTGTTGATGAAAAAGTTACATTTCCATCTTTGTCTATTGATTTATATATCTCAGATGTAAAACCACTACAGCAATAAGTAGATATTATTATTAAAACATTTAATTTTAATGCAACGTTCATCAATCCGATACATCACTATCTAGTAAAAACTCAATACCAATACCCTGCTCATTGTGTCGCACTACTTTTGCATTAATTTCTTTAGGTTCATCACCATCAACCATACTCGCTAATTGAATCACAACTTGCTCACCTACTTTTGGAAGCTCGGCATTATTCGCCCGCAAAAATACCCCACTATCACTAATATCTTGTGACTTTAATATTAATTCTGTGCCATTGAGGGTTGTTAACTTAACATTGACCGGTAATTCAAATCGTAAAAATTTTCTTTTATCATTTGCCATACTTAGTAATAGCGGCATTTATTTGTCTCGCTTTAGATTGTCACTACAAATAACATTATTTAACTCCAAAAATACCATACAGATCACGTATTTAACGACATTCAAAATTGTAATATCAGGCATTTCGAGCAAATTAGGTCTAAACTAAAATTTATTTCAAATAAAAACAATAAGGAGATTACATGCAACTCGGAATAATTGGTCTTGGTAAAATGGGCGCAAATATGACACGTCGTCTATTGCGGCACGATATTCAAGTAGTTGGATACAATCGATCATCCGACATTCTGGATGAATTATCTAAAAACAATGCTTTTACCCGAACTAGTAATATCGACGAACTCGTCAATAAACTAGATTCACCAAAAATAGTATGGATTATGTTACCCAGTGGTCAAACAACAGAAGACATGTTGCTCGAGTTAACTCAAAAACTATCAAAAGGTGATTTAATTATTGATGGTGGTAATTCTAATTACCACGATAGTATCCGCCGTGGTGAATTGTTGAGTAATAGCAATATTGATTATATGGATGCCGGTGTATCAGGTGGTGTCTGGGGTAATAAAAATGGCTATTGCCTAATGGTCGGTGGCTCAGAAACAGCGGTCTCAATGGTACAGCCTGTCTTAGAAGCACTTGCGCCTAGCCCCACGCAAGGTTGGGCTCATGTTGGACCCATTGGCGCTGGTCACTTCTCTAAGATGATTCACAATGGTATTGAATATGGCATGATGCAAGCTTTTTCAGAAGGCTTTTCACTATTAAAAGGCAAAACTGAATTCAATTATAACCTTGCTCAAATATCCGAGTTATGGCGACACAGTTCAGTGGTTCGCAGTTGGTTGTTGGATCTAATGGCTGAATTTTTATCTGAAGATCAAAAATTAGATGAGGTATCCCCATTTGTGTCTGACTCTGGTGAAGGACGCTGGACTGTTGAAGAGTCAATACAACAAGGTGTTGCTGCACCGGTTTTGACGATGGCATTATTTAGTCGTTTTTCAAGTCAAGATACTAACCAATATGGTAATAAATTATTATCCAAAATGAGACAAGCATTTGGCGGACATAAGGTGTTTAAAAAATAATGCAAGATAAAATTGAATCATGTACATTTGTCATATTTGGTGTGACAGGGAATTTATCACGTAATAAATTGTTACCTGCGCTTTACAATCTTGAAAAAGCAAATCGCTTGCCGCAAAAAATGAATATTATAGGCTTTGCGAGAAGAGACTATAGCAATGAAAGTTGGATTGAACATGTTTTTGAGAAATTAACGGCACAAGGTCATAATGATAAAGACATAGTTACTCGGCTAAAAAATCGATTAATCTACTTTAAAGGTGATTTAACAAACACCGAATCATTCGATAAGTTACACCTTTATTTTAAAAATAATAACGCCATATCAAAAAACATTATCTTCTATATGTCGATTCCACCATCAGAATATGCCGTTGTCAGTCATAACATATCAAAATCAAACTTAAACGATCAAACATCAGGCTGGCGTAGATTAGTAATTGAAAAACCCTTTGGATATGATTTAGAAAGTGCAAAAACTTTAGAAAATCAAATCCACAAAGATTTTTCAGAAAAACAAATATTTAGAATAGATCATTACCTTGGTAAAGGTATGGTACAAAATGTATTGGTATTCAGATTTGCCAATCTAATGTTAGAGCCATTATGGAATCGAAATTTCATTGATCATATCCAGATAACCCATGCTGAAACTCAAGGTGTTGATGGTCGTGCTAATTACTATGATAATACCGGTGCACTTAGAGACATGATACAAAGCCATTTATTACAAATGTTAACATTAGTGGCAATGGAACCTCCAGCGATTATGGATGCTGAATCTTTGCGTGATGAAAAAGTCAAAGTTCTAAAATCGATACGAACTATTTCAAAAAACTCAGTTAATGCACATGCCTTTCGAGCGCAATATGCTGACGGTATAATCAACGATAAAAATGTTATATCGTATTTAAATGAGGAAGGTATATCAAAATCCAGTGTTACTGAAACATATGCATTTCTAAAATTATACATCGATAATTGGCGTTGGAAAAATGTCCCCTTCTACCTTCGTACCGGAAAGAGAATGCCAAAAAACAGTTCTCTCATCAGTATTCGGTTTAAACACCCACCACAGCAATTATTTCGACAAACTCAAATAGATCAATTAAAGCCAAATTGGCTTTTACTCGGCATACAACCTGATGAATGTTTACGAATTGAAATGCAAGTTAAACAACCTGGCTTAGAGTTACGTACCCGTACCACAGCATTAGATGCAAGCTATTGTGGTGTATCTGACCACTCAATAGATGCCTATGAGGCACTATTACTCGATGTTATCGAAAACGATTGCTCACTATTCTTACGCTATGATGCAATACGCTTAGCATGGGAGATTATTGATCCTATTTTAAAGTCGTGGTCGGTTGAACGTGATTTTATTCATACCTACCCTGCTGGCAGTTGGGGCCCAACACAAGACGCAAGGTTATTTGATGATGACGACCATTATTGGCGAAATTCAATGGATGAAGATATTAATTCTAATGGCAAATAAAATTATTTAACTCGAAACGATGCCGCTTTCTGCTAATGTGTCAGAAAACCACATAAAACTCCCCTGAGGTTTAACATATTGCACCGGATACTTAATTATATTATTTTTATTTAATTGTGCAATTTCAGATAGCACCTTATATTTTTCTGCTCCGACTGTAATTAAAATGATGTTTTTTGATGCGTTAATTAACGGAAAAGTAAATGAAATACGTTCAGTATTACTTTCTTGATGAAAACAACTCGCTACCAAATCATCATATTCAGTCACAATACTTAAGCCAGGAAATAATGACGCAGTATGTCCATCGGTACCCATACCCAATATAATTAAATCAAATTCAGGAATATTGTCTGCATTACAATTAACATTGTTACTAATGATATTCTGATAGTTACTTGCAGCATCATGTGGTTGCTCAAATGTGGTATTAACAGGAAAAATATTTTCCGTAGGGATATCAATGAAGTTAAGTAAATTTTCTTTAGCTAAACCATAGTTACTGCGTTTGTCATCTAACGGAACATAACGCTCGTCACTAAAATAAACAAAGACTTTAGCTGTATCGATAGATTTAAATAAATCCTCCTTTATTAATTTTGAATATAAAAGCTTTGGCGTACTACCTCCTGATAATGCAATTGTAAACTTACCAGTAGTTGTTATGCACTGCTTTGCGATAGAGATTATCAAATCACTCACTTTTGTTATAACTTGCTCTGAATTGTCTAAAATAAATTTATCCATAACGCATTCGCTGCTATCCTATAATATATAAATCAACAACACTTATAGCATAATACATGACTCACAGCATTCTAATTTGTACCGACCTTGACCGGACGCTAATTCCAAATGGTGATAAACCACTGTCGGCGGGCGCACAGGACATTTTTACTGAACTTTGTCAATCTGACACCATTAAACTATGCTACGTTACCGGAAGAAATTACCAACTAACAAAAAAAGCCATAGAAGAATATCAACTACCGCTAGCCGATTTTTTAATCTGTGATGTTGGCGCATCGATGCATATTTTAAATAACCAACAATATTCTATTGATAAAGCATGGAGTGATGAGATTGAATCTGACTGGAATGGCATGAACATGAATTTAATACAAGAATTATTAGATGACATTACAGACTTAGAACCACAAAAACAAGAACATATTAGCTATTATAAATTAAGTTATTTTTCTCAAAATCAACCTGATCATTCACTATCTAAAATTAATGAACGATTAAACACTATTAACGTTAATGTTAACATTATTTCTAGCTATGACGAAATTGAAAAAGTATTTTTAATTGACATATTACCGCGCTCTGTATCTAAATTACATGCCATCAACTTTTTAATGGAAAAAAATGGCGATACCTATGACAATACTATTTTTTGTGGTGATAGTGGTAATGATTTGGATGTTTTCACTAGCGGTATACCTTCGGTTATTGTCAAAAATGCTCATCAAGACATTATTGATAAAATAAATGAATACGAAAGTTCAAACATTGCATTAAACCTGTATAAAGCAAATGGTGGCTTTCACAGTTTAAATGGTTATTATGTTTCGGGGATATTAGAAGGTCTAGCGCATTATCATACTGATCTAAAGAATAAAATTAACGAAATTATAAAAAAGAAATATTACAATCCAACAACAGATGGTATAACACAAAACTCACCATCTTCATGACAATTTATTTTACCCAAAAACTCATAATACTCCAACCCTTCTAATATACCATTAGCAAAACCATTTTCAGCAAAAAATATTCTTGGTTTATTTTTCAAGCGTAACAATTCTTTACTGTGATTAGCAACAACAACAGCAAGCGTATCGCCTTTAAGCATTTCCTCATCATTTCCGGCATCTCCAGCAACAAAAATCCTATCTAATGGCAAACCCCATTTAATTGCAATATAACGTATAGCCAGTCCCTTAGATGCTCTGATCGGTAATATATCAAGATAACGTTCTTGAGTTAAAATTACTTTGGCATGAATGTCATGCTGTCTTAAATGTTTTTTAATGCACGACAATAAACTCTTATCGTAACTTAAAACTCGATAACTCACTTTATGTTCACGTTGCTCTTTATTAGGCGCTATTTTAATATCAGCAAAACTATCCATTAGCGATTTAATAGCATCTGGATTCCAACGATAATTAATTAATTTTTTCCAACTTTTATCTTCAACCATCTTTTTGTTTACATGTTCGTAATATATTTCAGCACCGACTGAAGAAATAATGACATCAGGTATTGGTATTCGTTCATCTTTAAGTATTTTTAACACACTATCAATACTACGACCTGTTGCAATACCGAATCCAACATTACCATTAGTGTTGTTTTTTAATCGAAGCAGTAAATTAGACAATCCTGTTTTACATCCAATTAAAGAATTGTCTATTGCCGTAAATGCCAACCGATCTATCATTGGTAATCTACTTTTATTTGGGTTCGATACACGTTTTTTAGATTGACCTTGAGTACGCTTGTAGAACTCCTGAATATAATGGTCTGCATGTCCTTTCCATGAAAAATAACATGATACATTTTTAATGCCATTTTTTGACTTACGTTTCCAGCATTTAGGATCATTTAAAGACTCTATTAATGTGTCAATTATAATTTTTATATTATTAGGATCAATAACATCACCATTTTTACACAAGGTTATAATTTCTTTAGGACCACCATCATTTGTCGCGACTATAGGTAAGCCACTGGCAGCGGCTTCAATTAAAGTTAATCCAAACGGTTCAGTTAAAGCTGGATTGATAAAAACACCTTTATTGTGAGAAGCTAATTGAAACAATGCAGGAATATCATCGGGTTGATGATGTTTGGGATAGGCAACTTTACCGTATAAATCAAATTGATCAATCAACATTAAAATATCAGTTAAAACATCTCTAGCACCTTTATCTAAATCACGAATATTATCTCGGTTACCTGCAATAATAACCAAGTTCGCAATTGATTGTAATTCAGGTGATTGACCAAAAGCCCGAATTAAAGTTGATATGTTTTTACGTTCATCCGCACGAGAAACAGCAACTATCATTGGCTTCTTCGGCGAATTTAAGAAAGGCTTTAACATTGTAATAATACGCTCATAACGTTCACCCCGCGTTGGCGGATGAAACCGAGATAAATCAACACCAGGCGGAATAACAGTCATGCGTTTAGTTTGATAATTATCATAACAAGCATATTGTTGATTAATTTCTTGATGTGTACTTGCAACAACCATTGCTGCGGCTCCAATTGCAACCTCTTCAGCTTCTATTCTCTGTGCAATATTATATCGAGCCTCGACATTTTCAAGTTTAGCGCCATGTTTGAGCAACTGTGTTAATTTATCATGACCAAGTGAATGTCCAGTGTATACAAAGGGAATACCCAATAGACCAGCCAACTGTGAACCAACAAGACCCGCATCAGCATAATGCCCATGAATAATATCAGGCACTCTACCAACTGTTCTTATATGCTGTAAGGATTTATCAATGAAGCCATCCAAGTGAGGCCATAATACTTCTTTGCGTAAATAACGTTTTGGTCCACACTCAAGTCGAACTAATCGAGCATGAGGTGATAAAGATTCTATTGGCTTTTGATAATCTGCATCGACTTTATGATCAAATACCCGCCGAGTTAATAAATCAACACACTCAACGTCAGGGTGGGCAGCAAGAGCGCGCGCTAATTCAGTAACATATAAAATTTGACCACCAGTATCAGCGTCACGGCCTAATTCTAAATCATGGCTACGAATGAGACCATGTATACTAATTAATACGATGTATAATTTAGATTTTTCTGGTGTAACTTTCATCTGATATTGGCATTAATACCATTACGAATATATTGAGTTATGAGAAAAATTATATCAACAACCAAACAGTTAAAGCGAAGTTAATTGATTAACAAAATTATAGACTATATATCAAAATTATCGATTTCACTTATCACAATTACGACTACTAACTCACAAAATCAGTTATCTACAACCCGTAGTTTAAATGTATTGCTACACTTAACGTTAACTATGTGTGTATGCGCACTTAAAACATCTTTTTTTTAATTGTTTAATTACAATTGAAGTAATCTAATCTAGAATATTTATATTACAAGTCACCTCCGACACTAAATAACTAACAATAATAAAAAATTCAATATGAGCGATAAAGCACTTTATTCAGCCTACCAATTACTCGAAAAATCAATTGTTTATTATCATAATAAACCCGTTGGAACAGTAGCTGCTGTTGGTAATGAAGAGCTCGCGGCAGAGAATTATAATGAATGTTTTATTCGCGACTTTGTACCCTCGGCATTGGTTTTCCTGTCAGATGGAAAAACCGACATTGTTAAAAATTTTTTAGAAACAGTATTATCCCTTCGCACCAAAGAGCGTGTAGTCGCAGGACATGAAATCCAACCCGGTGTTATGCCCGCGAGTTTTGTCATTAAAAAAAATAAACGTAATGAAGAAGAAATTCGAGCAGATTTTGGTGAACGTGCAATTGGCCGTGTTGCACCTGTTGACTCAATGATGTGGTGGATAATTTTATTATACATCTATGTTAAGAGTACCGGTGATAAAGAATTAGCACAGCGTGATGACTTTCAAAATGCAATGAAGCAAATTTTACATCTCTGCTTAAAAGACAGCTTTGAAGTTAGCCCAGCATTATTGGTACCAGATGCTTGTACCATGATTGATCGCCGAATGGGAATTTACGGTCATCCGATTGAAATTCAATCTTTATTTTATGGTATATTACGAATTACTCAAGAATTAATCGATGGTAATGAATCTGAAGATAATTTTTCTTTACTTGAAACTGCTAAAACCCGTGAACAAGCATTAATGAACTATGTCCGTATTTTTTATTGGTTAGATGTACAAAGGTTAAATGAAATTCATCGATATAGTACTGAAGAATTTGGTGTCAATAGTATCAACATACTGAATATTCACCCAGAGTCTATACCAAATTGGGTTGTAGAATGGCTACCCAATAATAGTGGTTATTTAGTCGGAAATATTGGTGCCAGTAGAATGGACTTTCGTTACTTCGCACTAGGTAACTTGCTTTCAATCTTATTTAGTTTAACTACCCCACTACAGTCCGAAAAAATATTGCGTTTATATGAATCCAACTGGGACGATTTAATCGGTAGTATGCCACTTAAAATTTGTTACCCTGCTATGTGCGGCTTGGAGTGGGAGGTGCGAACCGGCAGTGATCCCAAAAATGCACCCTGGTCTTATCAAAACGGTGGAAACTGGCCTTCATTGTTATGGACGTTTGTTGCTGCAGCACTAAAATCAGGGCGCGGTGATTTGGCTGAACGGGCCTATAAGACCGCTAGTGATAAATTATACCAGGATAATTGGCCAGAATATTACGATAGCCGTTCAGGTCGTTTAATTGGTAGAAAGTCGAACACGAATCAAGTCTGGACCGCCACGTCATTAATCCTATCTCACAAATTACTAAAGAATCCAAATTTACTTAACATGTTACCTGACTAATGCTTCATTGAACGACGACGGTCAACCAAGCCAATTGCAGACAAAAGCAATTTTGTGTCTAGAGGTTTATTCAGGCAAGTAACAGCACCTGCATCTTTTATTCTCTGTACATTTTTACTTGTAGGATAACCTGTCATCGCTATAACTTTAATGTGCGTACGTTGTGGGTCTTCTTTTATGATTTGACAAACTTCAAAACCATCAAGGCCCGGCATCATTAAATCCAGTAGCATTACATGTGGTTTAAATGATTCAACTTTAACGCCAGCATCAAAACCATTAATTGCAGATTCCGTTATAACGGGAATAGGTTGATTCTCTAAAAACTCACGTAAAAATTGGTTGAGCTGAGTATCATCATCCACAACCAAAATTCGAGTAACTTCTTCTTCATCATCTGGCCATTTTAAGTTTAAACCTCTAGTTTGAGCAAAGGCTTGTATGGCATCCCGCGTAAACCGTCGATGACCACCAGGTGTCATAACCGCATCTATCAAGCCTTTTTGAGCCCATTGGCGTACAGTTATAGGAGAGACTAACAACAACTCGGCAACTTCATTTGGAGTCATATAGCCAGATCTTTTTAATGAATATTGTGACATACTATTTATTCCCACTCATAAATAACTTCCAACAAATTTTTATCTTCAAAATAAGTAACATTTGAAGACAATTCTTTAATAAGCCCTAAACCGCGACCAGAATGTCCATCTATTTTTGATTTTTTGTTAATTAAAGCATCAAAATCATATCCTTCTCCACTATCTGAAACTTCAATACAAATTTCACCACCACGTTCACTAACTTTATTTTTAATCGTTAATCGTATCCAGCCTTCCTCTATACTTTCTAAACGTGATTCTCTTAATTCATAAAACTCTACAAATCCTGATGGTGTTTTTTTCATAGAAGAATCGAGACCTAAAACACCATGATCCAATGAGTTTACAATCAACTCTGATAATATTGTAAATAAATTACCTTTATGTGAATCTACCCCTTGTATTTCTGTAATAAACTGTATTGCTAATGGAACTGGATCCGTGTGTTTTAGAGTGTCAATTTCAAACTCTAAGTTAAAACTCCAACTTGATGATGCTTTATAACGTCCAGAAATTTCATCTTGAGATTTAATTTGATTTAAAAAACCCCAATCTAATTTAAACTGTACTACAGTTAAATCATCTTTTTGTAGTTCATCACCTCTAAACGCAATTACCGACTCAATAACATCGTTAATAAAAGTTCCTTTTGGTATTGAGGACTCAATCAAAACCTCAAGTCTATCAGATCCAAAATAGTCACCCTCAGTATTATCTGTTTCGATAACACCATCAGAATGAACAATGATACAATCACCAGACTTTAGCTTCAAAACAGTTTCATCAACATTCAATGAATTAGAACCCACAACGCCTAAAGGCAATGAAGAGGATTCAACCATACTGGAAATTTTACAATCTTCATGACTATAGACATACATTGCGGGTAAACCACCGTTCCATATTGATACACGCTGTTCTTTTTCATCAACATCAACCAATACCGCCGCTAAAAACATACCTGTCGGTAACAACTTATTCAGGCGGCTATTTATTTCAATAATAATTTCGTGAATCGAGAACCCCTTCGCAGTCATTCCTAAAAATACTTCTGCTGCCGGAAGAGCTCCTATAGCTGCACCCAAACCATGACCGGTAAAATCACCAACCATTAAATTGATGCCGCCACCAGGCTTTCGCAATGATAAAACTAAGTCCCCATTAAACTTATCGGCTGGTTTATGAAGATACTCTATAATACGTGCATCTTTTTCACTACGCCCCATTAAATTTGAATATATCTTTTCTGCTACATTTTGATCTCGTTCCATTCGGTCATAATAAATAGATAAAATATCTTTTTGTTCTAAATTTTGTTTATATAACTTACAAATCCTGTCTAAAGCTTTAATCTTTGCTTGTAATATTACTCTGTTATAAGGCTTTGTTAAAAAATCATCACCACCAGATTCAATGCATTTCACCAGTGATGCTTCATCCGTCATTGCAGTTAAAAAGATAACGGGGATAAACTTATCAACACTTTTTTCTTTAATCACCTTCGTCGCCGTATATCCATCAACTACCGGCATCATTACATCCATTAAAACCAAGTCAGGTTCTTCCTTATCATAAGTATCAATCGCTATCTGACCATTCTCAGCTTCATAGATATCATAACCATCTTTAACCAACATGGCCTTTAACACCATTCGGTTTGTTATATCATCATCGACCACAAGCACTTTCATATTATCAATTATTCGTTTTACGCAAGTTTAAATAATTTTTCAAAGTTTGAGATTGTTAATATTTTTTTAATTTCTTCACTACAAGATGTTATAGTGACATCACAACCATCACCACCAGCGTGTTCACGTAAAAGTAACAGCATACCCAGCGCAGAACTATCCATGTACTCGGTACCACCCATATTAACGATATATTTGATATTACTTCCTTCATCACCATACGATGCTCGAAAATCTCGGTGAGAATTAAAATCAAAACGACCACTAATATTGATAGTAACTGTTTTTCCGTTTTCAGATACTGTGCTGGATATCGACATTATATTCACCTTTCATTAGTTTTATTAAACTTCACTTTGACTAACACTATACAATTAGAATAACTCTACATCACCCTCATCCATCGATTTTTGGCTGACAGGATTCCCACTATTTGTAACACCAATTAAAATATTTTTTTTAATATTGTATTGCATATCTTTTACTTCTTCAAAATGAGTGTCAGAGCAACCATCAGAAAGATTAATGTAAGAGTTATTGATTAAATTAATTGACTCTTCAACACCAACTATACGTTTATTTACATGTTCAACTAATTGCCTAACAATATCTTCAAATTGCAACGAACGAACCGCAACACCAACAGAGGTGTTAATCTCATCAGAAATTCCGCGAATTTCACCAAGTTTATTTTCAATAAATACATTAATATTTCCAACTTGACTAAACATTTCTTCAACTCGTTGCTTTGATTGAATAGCAATACTCATGTCCTTAGAGGCCATTGAACTAATAGATTTTTGAGCTTTATCAATATTCTCATGTGCTTTGTTCACAACTTCCTTAATTTGATCACTAAATTTATTAGAATTTTTTGATAGGTTTCTAACTTCGTCGGCAACAACAGCAAAACCTCTTCCCGCATCACCTGCTCGTGCCGCCTCAATAGCTGCATTTAAAGCTAATAAATTTGTTTGTTCGGCAATAACTTTAACATCTGACAATAAATCAACCACTAAGACCATTTGAGCAGCTATATCATCAATAACATGGACCATCATCATACTTTCTTTACTAACACCAACAATTTGATCCACAAAATAAGCCATTACGGTCTTAGTTTCACTTGCAAATTGAGCAAAACTAATTCGTCTATTTTCGTCATCGATTTCACCATCATCATTCTGAGATGCCATATTTTCTATTAATGACAGTACTAAGTTTTCCTGAGAGCGCGAATGATCATTCAGATTTGAAAAACTAGATTGCAATTCTCCAATAGCATCCACAATGATATTTTTAACTTGGCCTAATTCATTTTTAATGACGGACACTTCACTGTCCATGGCAACGTGAATATCTTCCAGCACTGACTTAATATCACCATTTCCATCTAATTTATTTTCTACAGTTATTGAATCTTTTTTAACATAAGCGTTAATAACGATAAGCCATATAATAGTTTGCAGACTAAACAATAACACTAAAACAAATATTGCTTGTGTCACTACCGAGATCCCAATACACGCAACACTACTAAATACAGGTATTAGAAAAGGTTTAATTAATGGCGCTGGCATTATCACTCTATTCAACATTGAAATTCTAATTAACTATCGGCAACATAATATGAGACTTGAGAAATGCGCTGATTTCGTTATAAAAAATAAATTTACTTTAAGGTGACAAAAAAAATGCCCTGCTGGGGAGCAGGGCCAGGGTGTGTTGCGCTGTTAGGCGCAGGGGGAGGAATATTCGTTACTTAAGACACAAAATACAATTTACATAATATCTTAATACAACTATCGGATAGGTCTGACTAAACTTTAATAATAAATAATTATTCTAATATTTAAATTAATCATCTATCTAATTGAAATATCACTATTTTAAAACTACACTTATCTTGTGCAATTAAAATAGTTACATATATTTAAAATAGCTTATGTGTTTTAATATTAGTTAGCTTAAACAAACCGCCATTTACTAATACGTTACTTGTAATATCTGTCATTATAATAAAATATTTTGCTAAAAACTCAACATTAGCATTATTTAATATAGGTATACTTTTGCGCCATACAATCAGTTTATTTATTGTATTATCCTTATTTTGGCTTGCGAATTCTGGCCCAGAGCATTATTCACTGTTAATTCTCAGTCTAGGTTTTTTTTCTGTCGTGTTAGTAATGTTTATCGCTCACAAAATGGACCTAATCGATCACGAGTCTCAACCCATTCATTTAACATTTCGTATGCCTATATATTTTCTATGGTTATTTAAAGAAATAATCCTAGCTAACGTTGATGTTGTACGAAAAATATGGAGCATTAAATTAAATATATCACCAAGATTAATTACTCTGCATGCCAATCAGAAAACCGATATGGCAAAGGTCATTTATGCCAACTCAATAACACTAACACCTGGGACTGTCACAATAAATATAGATGACCATGTATTTATCGTACATGCGCTAACAGAAGAAAGTGCTCAAGTCCTACAATCAGGAGTAATGGATAAACGAGTATGTTCTCTAGAAAAATAATAAACTATCAACAATGCTTCTAATTACAATATTTGCTATTTTACTTGTTATTTTTTTTGCTCTAATCAGGGCTTTTATCGGCCCTACTTTATACGACAGAATATTAGCTGTTAATATGATTGGTACAAAAACTGTATTATTCATTGCAGTTCTTGGTTTCGTCAGGGGACGGCCTGAGTTTCTTGATGTTGCAATAATTTATAGCTTAATAAATTTTATTACCGTAGTTGGTGTTTTACGTTTTTTTGAATACACCTCAGCTCCCTCAGATAAAAATAAATAAGGTTATATCAAATATAATAAATGGATATTTTACTGCTTAGTTTAAGTTGGATATCACTACTCACTGGTAGTTTTTTAGGTATATCCGGCGCAATTGGAATACTTCGTTTTCCCGATTTTTATAGCCGTATACATGCAGCAGGTATTACTGATACTTTATGTGCGAGCCTAATCTTATTTGGTTTAATGTTACAAACACAATGGGATCTAGTTACACTAAAATTAGTAATAATTTTAGTGTTTATATTTTTCACAAGTCCTACAGCCTCTCATGCATTAGCAAAAGCTGCACTACATAGTGGTTTAAAAATTAATAACATTTCTGACACAGTTTCCAACAATAAGGAGAGCTAGCATTATTACGTTAATTGATTCAATTCTGCTTGGTTTTTTAGTCATAACTGTTTTTGCCATTATAAATATGAATGATTTATTTAGTATTACGATGCTGTCGGGTATATACAGTTTAATTTCTGCAGCTTTTTTTATGCTTATGGATGCAGTTGATGTGGCATTTACTGAAGCCGCTGTAGGTGCTGGTGTGTCAACGTTATTAATACTAAATACTTTAGCGGCTACTAACCGATATGAAAAACTACCCAGATATCAACCTAATGTGGCATTATTACTCGTTGCAATTACTGGTGGTTTATTACTTTATGCAATGCTCGACATGCCTGCTGTTGGTTTGGCATCAGCTCCTATACATCAGTTTGTTGCACCTCATTATATAAATGACTCTATGCAAGAAACAGGAGTTCCTAATATTGTTACTTCAATATTAGCCAGTTACCGTGGCTATGATACTTTAGGAGAAATAACCGTAATTTTAACTGCAGGAATAGGTGTATTAACGCTACTAGCTCGACACAATCAATCAGCTCGCGAAATAGACAACAACACTCCAGAGCCAATGCACATGAATTTAATATTACGCATTTTAACAAAAATGCTGTTACCCTTAATTTTGTTATTTGCTTTGTACGTACAATTTCATGGTGACTTTGGACCTGGAGGTGGTTTTCAAGCAGGTGTAATATTTTCTGCCGGCTTTATCTTATATGCAATGATATTTGGATTAAATGCCGCCCACCGCATTATAAGCCCAATGATATTACGCTTTTTAGCTGCGCTAGGTATTTTGCTTTATGGAAGTGTCGGAATTGTATCAATGTTGAGTAACGGCCGTTTTTTAAATTATAGTACTCTTCTTAGTGATTCCGTCAATGGTCAACACATTGGTATATTACTTATCGAATTGGGTGTGGGCATCACTGTTTACAGTGTTATGAGCATTATATTTTTCACCTTTACTGGCCGATTACAATCAGGTGTAAAACTAAAAAAATGAATATAGCACATTATTTGGGACAGTATAATTACTGGATAGCCATCATATTAATGATGTCCGGATTTTATATCATTATTGCACACAACAATCTTATTAAGAAAATTATTGGATTGAATATTTTTCAAACATCAGTATTTATTATGTATATAAGTATGGGGAAAATAACGGATGGTACTGCACCAATTTTAGAACAAGGAACTAAAATATATTCCAACCCATTACCGCACGTACTAATCCTAACCGCGATTGTTGTTGGGATATCTACAACCGCTCTTGGTTTAGCATTAGTCATCAGAATAAAAGAAAGCTACAATTCAATAGAAGAAAATGAAATTCGAGAGATAGATTTAGAATGTAAAACTAATAATAATTAAATAGCGAAAATTAAACTGTGATTTCACACTTACCCATATTGCAAGTTATCCTGCCGTTACTTGCTGCCCCCCTATGCTTAATTTTAAAAAACACTAAACTCGTTAGCTTGTTCGCTATAATTGTTTGCTTATTAACATCCATAATTAGTATTTTATTATTACAAAGTGTTCTTGAAAGCGGTGTTATCTCTTATCAATTAGGTGACTGGAAGTCAACTTGGGGAATTGAATATCGAATCGATCAATTAAACGCCTATTTATTAGTTATAATTAGCAGCGTTAGTACCATAGTATTAATTTATGCTCAAAACAATATTAGTTCGGAAATACCCAAAAATCGTCACATTTATTTTTATATTGCTTATCTACTCTGTCTTACAGGTTTACTTGGTATTTGTGCAACGGGCGATGTTTTTAACCTTTTCGTATTTCTCGAAATTTCCTCATTAGCAAGTTACATATTAATAAGCCTCGGGAAAGATCGTCAAGCATTAATAGCATCGTATCAATATTTAATTATGGGAACCATAGGTGCAACATTTATATTAATTGGTATCGGGTTAATGTACGTCATGACGGGAACATTAAATATGTATGATCTCGCAACTCGGCTTCCAGCAGTAGAAGATACTCGAACAATCTTTAGTGCATTTGCATTCTTTTTAGTTGGAGTAGGATTAAAGCTAGCACTATTTCCATTACATTTTTGGCTTCCAAATGTTTACACGTATGCCCCTACAGCAGTAACAGCTTTTCTCGCAGCAACTGCAACCAAGGTAGCCATTTATGTTTTGATACGATTTATATTTACTGTATTTGGTATAGAATTTACATTTAGTACTGTACCGCTACAAAATATATTATTAGTCCTAGGTCTTAGCGGTATTTTTATAGCATCGATAACAGCAATTTATCAAACAAATCTAAAACGTTTATTTGCATATTCCAGTATCGCTCAAATTGGTTATATGATCATTGGTTTAAGTATGTTTAACGCAACAGGACTGATGGCGCTACTAATCCACCTGTTTAATCATGCATTAATGAAATCGGCCTTATTCATGGCTCTGGGTGCCGTAGTTGTCCAAGTTGGTAGTGTTAATATTAACGACTTTAAAGGCTTAGCCAAACAAATGCCGTGGACAATGGCCGCAATCGTTATAGCAGGATTAAGCTTAATTGGTGTACCACTAACAGCCGGCTTCATTAGTAAATGGTACCTAATATTAGCCGCGTTAGAAAATTCTTGGTGGCCTATTGCTATATTACTTTTATTGGGTTCATTACTCTCCGTTATTTATATCTGGCGTATAATTGAAGCCGCCTATTTTAATCCGCTACCGAAAAATGCAACGCCACGATCAGAAGCATCATTACAATTGTTAATTCCAATGTGGATATTAGTATTAGCCAATATTTATTTCGGTATTGATACCCGCCTAACAGTCGGAGTGTCAGAAATAATTTCGCAGTCATTGTTTGGATCTAACATTGGAATTAAACAATGATTGTGACTTCATTATTAAACTTTCAAGAAATATTACAGTTAACACTATCTTTACCGCTCATTGGAATGCTTGGAATACTGCTAACAACCAATTATCCCAATTTACGTGACAGCATTTCAATTATCACAAGTCTTACTTTATTCTACTTAGTGTTAAGTCTTTATAATCAATTTATAATTAATTTAGATAGTGAAGTACATTGGTTCCCTATATTATCCGGTTTAGAACTTGCTTTTAAAGTAGAACCTATCGGCTTATTATTCGCGTTATTGGCCAGTTTTTTATGGTTTGTGACAACACTCTATTCCATAGGATACATGCGTGCTCACAACGAACAAAACCAAACTCGATTCTATGCTTATTTTGCATTAGCGATGGCCTGTGTTATGGCTATTGCATTTTCCAAAAATCTGTTAACACTCTTTATTTTTTATGAAATATTGACATTATCAACCTATCCACTAGTCACTCATTCAGCAACGGAAAAAGCCAAGCAAAGTGGCAGGATTTACCTTGGCATTTTATTAAGCACCTCAATACTTTTTTTCTTGTTCGCCATGATTAGTAGTTGGTTCATAGCAAAAACATTAGACTTTACGGCTGGAGGAATTTTCACTAGTAATACCTCAACACACCTTTTGGGAATATTATTATTACTCTTCATTTTCGGCATAGGAAAATCAGCTCTAATGCCATTTCACCGTTGGTTACCAGCTGCCATGGTTGCCCCTACACCAGTAAGTGCCTTATTACATGCCGTAGCTGTAGTAAAAGCAGGTGTTTTTACTATTATAAAAATCTGTGTCTATATTTTTGGTATAGATACTGTGAAAACGTTACCAAGTACACAATTTTTAATCTACCTTGCTGGATTTTCAATTTTATTTGCTTCAATTGTTGCAATGCGTCAGGACAATCTAAAAGCACGTTTAGCCTACTCTACTATAAGTCAACTGGGTTATATAACATTAGGTGCGTTGCTCGCCACAAGTAGTGCAATTACAGCCAGTACAATGCAGATAGTCATGCACGCCTTCGGTAAAATTACTTTATTTTTTTGTGCAGGAGTAATTTTGGTTGCTGCACATAAATCAGAAATAAGTCAAATGCGTGGCTTAGGCAGACAAATGCCTCTCACTATGATTGCATTTTTTATCGGTAGTGTCAGTATTATTGGATTACCACCAACAGGAGGATCATGGAGTAAGTGGTATCTTTTGTTAGCAACAATAGAAACTGAACAGATGATATTAATGGTAATTTTAATGCTCAGCTCATTACTGAATATTGCTTATTTACTTCCCATTCCAATACGTGCATTTTTTCCTGAAGAAAATAATAATAAGGAAAACATTTCAAATGGCAGTCAAGCAATAAACACGATAAATCATAAAATAATTGAAGCCCCCTTACTTTCACTTATCGCAATATTAATAACAACTCTCGGCTGTATTATTTTATTTGTTTACCCACAAGCTCTGTTTAACTTGGTATCCAGCATTCCACTGTATACCCTCAATTCGGTTAAATAAAATGTCTCAACAAAAAAACTACCTTTTTGATAACCCAAAAAATACAACTCGACTATTACGCATTCTCTATATAATCTGTATTATATTATTTATTCTAGAGTTTATCATTCAACGACATGCTAGCTATCCTTTAGAGAAAATATGGGGGTTTTATGCTTTATACGGATTTATCGGCTGTGTTGTATTAGTATTAGTAGCCAAATGGATGAGAAGATTTTTAATAAGAGATGAAAACTATTATTCACTTCCCCAGAAATTAACCAAACTAAAACCTGAAAACTGCTCTGAAATAAATAAAACACTATCAAAAAAAGGAGAAGAATAATGTGGATAACTGAGTTACCACCATTCGTTCCTTTTTTTGTTGGTGCACTTTTCGCGCTACTTACACGAGGATATATTAGAACAATATTAATGTTATTAATTCCAATCTTAGGTGGCATACATTTATTGTTAATACCTGAAAATACTATTGTTAACTTTACTTTTCTAAATTATGAACTTAACCCGTATCGTGTTGACAAGCTTAGTTTACTCTTTGGCTATATATTTCACATTGCAGCGTTCATTTCTTTAATATATGCCATTCATATTCGAGATACGTTACAACAAGTTAGCAGCATGGTATATGCCGGAAGTGCTCTCGGTGCTGTTTTTGCCGGAGACTTGTTAACCTTATTTGTCTTTTGGGAATTTTTGGCATTAAGTTCAGTTTTTTTAATTTGGGCTCGCGCTACAGATAAAGCCTATTCTTCCGGAATGCGTTATTTAATTTTTCAGGTATTGTCTGGCGTATTACTACTATCTGGCGCACTGATGTATGAGCATCAAACAGGTTCGTTATTATTTAATAAAATAGGACTCGACGATTT
Organism: uncultured Thioalkalispiraceae bacterium; assembly: GCA_964420605.1. GTDB lineage: Bacteria > Pseudomonadota > Gammaproteobacteria > UBA6429 > Thiohalophilaceae > CAYQUC01. The sequence goes on from CAYQUC010000029.1 coordinate 21,338, forward strand.
TGGTCTGGCAGGATGGTTAATCTTTATAGCCATAGGAATAAAATGTGCATTTCCATTTTTACATAACTGGCTGACCGATTCGTACGCCGAAGCAACGCCAACAGGTAGCGTTTTCTTAAGCGCCTTTACCACTAAAGTCGCTATATACGCACTAGCTCGGGGTTATCCTGGTACAGAAATTTTAGTTTATATTGGTGCGACCATGACTTGTTTTCCAATATTTTATGCCGTCATTGAAAATGATTTACGACGAGTATTAGCATACAGCATGATTAATCAAATCGGTTTTATGGTTACCGGCATTGGTATTGGAACCGCACTCGCAATTAATGGAGCGGTATCTCATGCATTTAATGACGTTATATTTAAAGGCTTGCTATTTATGTCGATGGGAGCAGTATTACACATGACGGGGAAAATTAACGGTTCCGAATTAGGAGGCTTATACAAGAGTATGCCTAAAACAACGTTACTGTGTATTATAGGTGCAGCGTCAATATCAGCCTTTCCTTTATTCAGTGGTTTCGTCAGTAAATCAATGGTGATGAGTGCAGCGTTAGAAAATAATTATACCATTACTTGGTTATTACTGTTATTTGCATCCGCAGGTGTTTTTCATCATGCGGGCATTAAAATACCATTCTTTGCATTTTTTGCTCACGATTCCGGCATACGCTGTTCTGAACCACCATTAAATATGTTATTTGCGATGTCAATTGCAGCGGCTCTATGCATAACAATAGGAGTTTATCCTTCTATTTTGTATCAATTATTACCGTATAATACTGGGTACAATCCTTATGATGCGACGCATGTTCTCGCTCAAACGCAGCTATTATTTTTCTCAGCCCTGGCATTTGTTTGGTTAAAATTAAAAAACTTATATCCGCCTGAATTACACTCTATTAATATCGACTCAGAATGGTTTTATCGACGATTAGGACCGACTGTCATTTCACGCTCATTTGCATTCATTTGGAAAGTTGATGCAGCAATCCGCAAGCAGATTGGATTTTATTTAACACTATTTAGTAATTTACTATTTCGGTATAATAATCCAAACAGCGCCCTATCGCAGTCTAAAATGACAGGCTCTATGGTTATGTGGGTTGTTATATTATTATTCATGTACTTAGTATTTAGCTTTATAAAATAATGTATTAATTAGGAAATAATATGGATTGGAATACACGATATTCAGAAACTGGTTTTGCCTATGGCACCAATGCTAATACCTTTCTTACGTCGATATCACAACAGTTAACACCGGGAAATTGTCTATCACTAGCAGAAGGAGAGGGACGAAATGCTGTCTTTTTAGCAAAACAAGGTCACACAGTAACAGCTGTTGATTCATCCAATGTTGGACTTCAAAAAGCAAATCAATTAGCACTAGAACAGAATGTCTCAATTAAAACATTACACAGTGATTTGAATGAATATTCTATATTAAATAATAGTTTTGACACCATTATATCTATTTTTTGTCATATTCCTGTTGCTGTTCGACAAAAAATACATCACGAAGTCGTCACTGGATTAAAACCTGGAGGTATATTTGTACTCGAGGCTTATACTCGCGAACAAGTAAAATTAGGCACTGGTGGTCCACCCTCAACTGAACTCATGATGAGCTTAGAAGTATTACAACAAGAATTAGAGGGCTTGGAGTTTACAATAGCTCAAGAAATTAAGCGTGAAGTACTGGAAGGAAAATATCATACGGGTGAAGGTGCGGTAGTGCAAATCCTGGCTAGAAAAAAACTTAATTAGATTTAACTTGATAACTCTTCTGTTTCATTAACAACAGTTGTGGTGTCAATGACATTAGTGCCATTCACTTTTTCTTGATGTGTCAAACTACGCCATAGTGTTTTTTCATTTGTAGCTTTTTCAATGCTACTTAACTTTAATTCATGTGCATCTAACTCAACTGCTGAAGCTGTGATTACTCGCAGAGTTGCTCTAGGTGATTTAACGCGGCGAATTTCTTGATTATTTTGACTGTCAGGATTATCTGAAAAATTATCCAATGATAATTTTACTTGACCGCCAGTCATCGCTAGATAGACATCGGCTAAAATCTCAGCATCTAATAACGCACCATGCAAATCTCGTTCAGAATTATTAACGTTATAACGTTTACACAATGCATCCAAATTATTTTTTTGTCCTGGATGCATTTTACGAGCTAATGCCAATGTATCAAGAACGGTACAATTATCCTCTACTGCTCTTTTAGCATCTTTTAGCTTAGACAGCTCATAATTAATAAAACCAACATCAAAACGTGCATTGTGAATTATTAATTCTGAGCCATTAATAAAATTCATAAAATCATGTGAAATATTGTGAAACTTTGGTTTATCAATTAAAAATTCATTCGTAATACCATGAACTTCCATAGCACCTTCATCAATTTCACGTTCAGGATTTATATATTGATGGTAAGTATTACCAGTGATAGTACGATCGATAACTTCAACACAACCAATTTCAATTATACGATGACCTTGTGAGGTCTCTAAGCCAGTCGTTTCTGTATCAAGCACAATATATCTCATGGCTATACGATACAGTAGTTCTGTCACTCTAGCAAAAAGATCAAACTTAATTTAGTACCAATAAGATATTGAGAGAGAACTTAATAAGAACATTTATAACGCATCAATTCCTTGATTAGCAAGATCGTCGGCAATGTCATTTTCAACATGGCCACTATGGCCTTTAACCCAATCCCAACTCACTTCATGTTGTGACGAGGCCGCTTCCAGTCGTTGCCATAAATCCATGTTCTTAACTGGTTTGTTAGCTGCCGTTTTCCAGTTTCTTTTTTTCCAATTAGTAATCCAAGATGTAATGCCGTTCATGACATATTTTGAATCAGTTGTAATAATAACTTTAGACGTTCGTTTTAAGTTTTCTAAGGCCATTATGGCTGCCATAAGCTCCATACGGTTGTTAGTAGAGTTTTTTTCGCCACCAAATAGTCTTTTTTCGTGTTCACCAAATTGTAATAACACACCCCAACCACCAGGACCAGGGTTACCACGGCAAGCGCCATCGGTGTAAGCTTTAATTGTATCAGTCATAATTTTGATTATTATTCCGTAATGAAGATGTTTTATTTGAAGGCTCCAACCCAGTCTGAACTAACCTGCGTCGTGTCCACCGTGGTCGAATCGGCGTAAAAGTATTTACTCGTTTTTTCGCAACAATAATATAGCCACCACCCAAACCAGGCCAAAAACGTTTACCGATCCTTTCAAGAAACTTAACCTTAGCCATAAATCCGTTATGTTGAATTGGTGGTCGAAAGAAATAACTTTCACATTGGATAATATCAAATCCCAATAGTGCTAACCAATCTTTAACACGGGCTTTACTAAAAAAATGTCCTCGCCAAGGTACACCTTCCTTCCACATAAATAACCACCGAAAGAAAGTCCAGTAACTAAATGGATTAAACAGTAATAAAATAACATGACCTTCCGGAATCAAAACTCGCTCAGCTTCACGTAAAACTTCATGTGGATTTTGAGAAAACTCCAATTGGTGAGGCAATACTAATACATCAATACTGGTACTTTGAATCGGCAATTCGATTGAGTCGCCAATGACAGATACCGATGAATTTTCATTTGAATCTGTAGTATTGACTTCTAATTGATCCATTACCAAGCAATGCGAAACTCGGCTTTTGTCATGCCAGTTTAATTGCCCTAATTGACCAATTTGTAATAAATAATAGCCAAATAGATTATTTAAGTTTCTATCGACGCTGGCTTTCTCTTCTCGCTCAAAACTTGAGCCTAATGGAGTTTTATACCATTGAGATAAAGTAAACCATTGATCGGCCGATATATTTTGTGTTCTAAACGAAGTTTTAACAAATCGAGCAAACATGACAGAAAATAATCCTTTTATCGTATATGTCAACCTTACACCAAAATGTAGATTCTGGCATTATACAGATCTTAATAAAAAACAAATGCGTCAAATACCCTGTTATTTAATTCATACCGGGTTGGCAAAATAATTGAATGCCACTTGACGTTACGCTGTGTAATTTTTACTATAGATATCAATATGCTAGAAAAAATAATAAAGAAGAACATTAAAATAACCGCTTTATCCTTAATTGCCATAGTCATTTCATCCTGTGCAATTACTGACAATAAAAGTGATATTGAATACAAACCCTCGGTCTTTTCTTTTGAAAATGAAGAACAAGGCCTCTATACCGTTATCGGTGATCATCCCTATCCCGCTTTTTTAAATGAAGCAGAACTACAAGCCAAGTTGGATGAACACGAGTACGGCCCAGAAACACTGGACAAAACAACGTCAGATGTGTGGGATAGAATACGTGATAACTTCCAGCTCAAAGAACGCGAGCACCCACGTATAACAACTCAATTTAACTGGTATAAAAACCACCCAGAATACATCAACCGGGTTGCATCTAGAGCAATACCCTATATGCATTTTATTGTTGAAACATTAGAGGCCCAAGGAATTCCTGGTGAGCTTGCTTTATTGCCTATAGTTGAAAGTGCATTTAAACCATTCGCTTATTCTCACGGACGTGCCTCTGGTATCTGGCAATTTATACCATCAACCGGTCGTCTATATGGCTTAAAACAAAACTGGTGGTATGATGGCAGGCGCGATATCTATGCATCAACCAATGCTTCGCTTCGGTTACTCAAAAATTTAGCGGATCATTTTAAGGGCGACTGGATGTTAGCATTAGCTGCCTACAATTCCGGACAAGGCACTGTACAACGGGCAATTCGGCGTAATAAAAAACGCGGTCGCCCTACCGACTTCTTTTCATTAAAATTGCCCCCCGAAACCAAAGCCTATGTCCCGAAATTATTAGCTTTAAAAAGACTAATATTAAATCCGGAACAATACAATTTAACCTTGTTACCAATTAAAGACGAAGCGTATTTCAAAAAAATTGATATCAGTTCTCAAATTGATCTTGCGCTTGCTGCTGAAATGGCCAACATCACAATTGAAGAATTATATAACTTAAATCCAGGTTTTAATCGTTGGGCAACAGATCCGAAAGGACCTCATTACTTACTTATACCTGTAGAAAAGTCTGATGATTTTGAATTTACACTAGCCGATTTACCATTAAACGAACGCATAAAATGGAAACGTCACAAAATTCGTAAAGGCGAAACAATCGGTAGTATCGCTCGGAAATACCATATCAGTGCTGCAATTATTAAAAGAACAAATAATATGCGCAGTAACCGTATACGGCAGGGCCATAATTTATTAATACCAACAGCGAGTAAAACCTTAAGTTCTTATAAGTTAAGTTCAAATGAACGCGTTAAAGTAAACCAAAATATTAAGCGCAAAGGTAAAAAAATTAAATATACCATTCGACGTGGTGATACTTGGTGGGGAATTGCTACACGATATGGTGTTGGCACCAGACAACTAGCAAAATGGAATAGCTTGGCACCACGTGACAAATTACAACCTGGACAAAAAATTGTCGTTTGGGCCAGAAAAATTAAACCAATAGCTGGTTATCAACCAATTACAAGCCCTCCAAATAGAACACAGCGTATAGGATACCGTGTTAGACGCGGTGACTCATTATCTAGAATTTCGAAAAAATTTCGAGTATCAATAAAACAAATTAGACGTTGGAATCGACGCTTATCACGTAGTAAATATTTACAGCCAGGACAAAGAATAACGCTTTATATTGATGTTACCAAACAATCAAGTTAATGCTACGATTAGCTTACTCGTGGAACAGCATCCATTAAACGTTTGGTGTAATCATTAGTTGGGCGTGAACAAACTTGGTCAGTTTGTCCATACTCAACTATTTTGCCCGCGTTCATAACCGCCACGCTATCACTTAAGTACTCTACAACGGATATATTATGAGTAATAAATAATAACGTTAACTGACGACTATTTCTCAATTCTAATAATATATCTAAAATTTCTGCTTGAACTGACACATCCAAGGCACTAGTCACTTCATCACATACAATAAATTCTGGCTTTAATACCAGAGCCCGTGCAATACCGATTCTTTGTTTTTGCCCACCTGAAAACTCATGTGGATAACGCCACAAATAGTTAGGATCTAACTGCACACTCTTCAATACGTCACGTGCAATTTCAATTCGTTCGTCAAAAGACACTCCAATATTATGTACCGCCATCGGTTCTGTTAACGTTGTGGCAATAGTTAATCGAGGGTTCAAAGACGACATAGGATCTTGAAAAATAACCTGCATAGATTTTCTATACGGTTTCATATCAACTCGAGATAAATTTGATATATTGCGACCAGAAAATTCTATTGTACCTGCAGTAGGTTCAATTAGTTTTAAAATTGCTCGACCTAAAGTTGTTTTACCACAGCCCGACTCTCCTACCAAAGCCAAAATTTCACCCTTGGTAATATTTAAATCAATCCCATCAACTGCTTTTATGTGATCAACAGTATGTCGAAAAATTCCTTTTTTAACTGGAAAATACACTTGTAAATTTTTTAACTTAACTAATGAAATTTTAGAGTTATTATAATTATAGCTAGCTTCATTCGAAATTTTTTGAACTAATTTATTTTGTTGAGTTAATACAGCATCACGCTCCTGTTTCATTTTTTCAGGTAATGCGGCTAATAATTTTTTGGTATAGTCATGTTGTGGTTTTTTTAAAACAACCTGGGCATCACCAAGTTCCACTATTTTGCCAAGACGCATCACAGCGACACGATCAGCAATTTGAGATACTACAGCTAAATCATGAGTAATAAATAACATGCTCATGCCTTTTTCCGTTTGTAACTCTTGCATAAGTAACAATATTTCAGCTTGTATTGTGACATCGAGTGCCGTTGTTGGTTCATCAGCGATGAGCAAATCTGGTTCGCAAACCATTGCCATTGCAATCATAACGCGCTGCCTCTGACCACCTGATAATCGGTGTGGATATTCTGTTATTCTTTGTTCAGGTTCGGGAATTTTAACCTGTTTGAGCGCATCTAATACTTTTTCATGTTGTTCTAATTCAGATAAATCTGGGAAATGTATTTTTACCGCTTCAAGAATTTGTTCACCAATGGTTAATACTGGATTTAATGAAGTCATTGGCTCTTGAAAAATCATAGCAATCCGAGATCCTCGGATGCTTCGCATGACTTTGTCTGAACATTCTAATAATTTTACCTGATCGTCTATAGACTGGTTATTACGGTAATTAAAATATATATCACCACTAGGATGAGAGCTTATTTCTTTTGGTAATAATTGAATTATTGATAGCGCACATACCGATTTGCCACTACCGGATTCTCCAACCAAGCAAAAAGTTTCACCCTTTTTAATATCAAAACTAATTCCGTCAACTGCTTTTACAACAGTCGTACCCGTGCTGAGGTGTGTTTTTAAATCTTTAACTTCTAACAAACTTGCCATCGATTACCTCTCTGATTTCTTAAGATGAGGATCAATGGCATCTCGTAACGATTCCCCCATCATATTGTACGAGAAAACAGTTAAAAATATTGCACCGCCGGGGAAAGCCGCCATCCACCAATTAAAAGTTGCTGACTGAACAGCCTGATTTAACATTTGCCCCCATGACGGATCATCAACTAAACCTAAACCCAAAAAACTTAATGTAGCCTCAGCAAGAATCGCGGATGCAACGCCAAAACTTGCCGCCACTAAAACAGGTGCTATACCATTGGGTAACATATGTCGAAATAAAATTGAACGCAGTGGTAAACCACATGCAATGGCAGCTTGAACAAACTCTTGTTCACGCAAACGTAAGAATTCAGCTCGTACAAATCGAGCATAACCAGACCAACTCGTCAGGCCAATAATAACCATCATTAAATATAAACTACTACCAAAAAAGGCGACAAAAGTCAGTAATAAGAATAGTGTTGGAATGGCTTCAAACATTTCAACCAACCGCATACCCAACATATCAAACACACCAGAAAAATAGCCCATTAGGCCGCCAATGATTACTCCAATAAACATTGCAATTCCAGTTGCAATGAAACCAATCCCCAACGCAATTCTTGATGCATAAATCATACGGCTTAGAACATCTGCACCATTTTCATCTGTTCCGAATAAATGCGATCGCTGTTCAACCGATAATGGCGCTTCCAAGGCAGTGTCGCCCAAATCACGCAAGTAATCTTTAGGCGAATATTGAATGGCTGTTCGAATCACCCAATCTAACTTTCCCGCTTTTTCTGTTTCGCGGTACTGTTCATATATAGTAAGTTTGGACGGATTCACAAAAATGTTGCTGGTAACTGTCGCTGCAATGATGACAAATAAAAATACACTAAATTTATATCGAAATTGAATTTTCACAAACCATAATATAATAAACGTCAAAAAAATTATAAATAAACTGACATCAACTGCATTCAAATTGCTTAACAGTGGGCTTGATATTGTATTATCAATGCTCACTAATAACGGATGACTATTTGCTAATAACGGCGCAAAGACGGCCATTACAATTAAAAATAATACCCAAATTAACCCTGTTTTAGCGCCGCGATGCGATAACGCCTCTTTAATAACTGTCGAAGCGTAATTATTATTTTGTTTTGTCGGTGTTAAATTAGTCATAACTCACCCGTGGGTCAACAATGGCATAACATATATCCGCTATTAAATATCCAACCAAGGTTAATATACCACTGACTAACGTAACAGATAATACCATTTCCCTATCTCTGCCTTTTACTGCATCTACTGCCAGTTTACCCATTCCATCAATTGTAAAAATAGCTTCAACAATAACCGAGCCGGCTAATAACGCGGGTAACAAACTAGCTGATACTGTAATTAATGGTAATAAACTATTTCGAAAAACATGTCGCCATATAACATCGTTCTCTGATACGCCTTTAGCTCGCGCTGTACGTGTAAAATCAGCGAGTAGGTTTTCTAATACGGCAGTTCGCATTAACTTGGATAATGCTGCAAAACCGCCATACGATAAACAGAGAACCGGTAATACTAAGTGCCAAAGTCGGTCAATTGCAAAACCTCGTACAAAATCACCGGTTGCAAAATATTTCGCAATAATAATTCCAGCTAATAAACCAATAAACCCCATAAACACTAACCGCATTGATGTAAAATCAGAATACGCTATTACTGAAAAGACTAACGTTAATATAGTTGCTAAAAATAAATAGGTAACCACTTGCACATCACCTGCAAGATTGTTTGCCATTAAAAGACCAAAACTCCCACCTAATAATGCCATTAACACAGTTCTAAGTTGAGCATTACTTTTAACCGCAAGCCATAACATGAGCAACGTACTACTAATCATTAAAACCGCTAACAAGAAAATATCGGCTAAATCTGACCAATGCGGCAAGAACGGCATATCGTGTGCCTCCCTTTCACTAATCCCTATGGTTGGAAACCAATGCCAATATTGATCACTCGCAAAAAAACCAATTAATAACACGCCCGCCAACATGGTAGGAACTGACCACAAACCCAGCATAGTGATACTTGAGGTAATATCAAAAGACTTACCACGGTTCACAGCAGCTCTAATTCCAAAACTAATTGCAATGAGATAAATAATAGGCAGTGAAAAAACATTTAATAGAATTGTTATAGGAATACGTTCACTAATGACATCCAACACAGGCCGTCCATATAAAAAACTGGTGCCAAGATTAGAGCCTTTCCAAAATGAAAAGCCACTTATTTCGTTATTGTCATCATGCAGGAACCCGACCGGTGAGACATTATTTAACCAACGTAAATATTGAATTGGTGCAGGATCGTCCAAACCGTACAAACGATTATAATATTTTTCGAGTGCTTGCTTAGCCTCTGCATCTAATCCCTGTCCCTCAACCAATTGTTGAGTAGAAATTCCCCCAGGTGCAGCAGCCATAACAATAAAAACTATTAATGTTATTCCGAATAATGTAGGAAACATCAGTAAAATTCGTCTTAAAATATAAATGTGCATTTTTTATTATTATTTTAAATCAACTAATGACCGTAACGCTGTTCATTCACCGGGACATAAGACTCATACGGTTGTCTACTGTAATTGAGACCAAGCTTGTCAATGGATAAATTTTTGATGCGTTTATCGATAAATTGCAATGACTGAGTACGAGCCATAAAAGTATAAGGTTGATCTTCATATAAAATACGTTCAACAGCCTGCCAGAGTTTCATGCGTTTATCGACATCAACCGTTCGTGTTGCTTGCTCAATTAATGCATCCAACTCTTTACTTATATAAGTAATAAAATTATCACCACCATCACTTATTTGATTTGAATGAAACATTTGAGTAATGTCGGTCTCCAAATTACTTGTCCAACCTAAATATATTGCTTCAAAATGTTTATTATTGATTTGTCCCAACAAAACCGTCCACTCAGTTGGCTTTGGTTTCAATAAAATACCTGCTCGTGCATAAGAATCTTTTAAATACAATGCGATTCGTTTGGTATCTTCACTACTTTGAGCAAAAATTAATTCAAATTCAAACGGTACGTTATTCTTATCTTCAAGAATTCCATCACCATCACGATCTTCATATCCTGCCGATTTTAATAACTGTTTTGCTTTATCAAGATTATACTCTCTAGCAACTAAATCTGGATCATGCTGCTTGGTTCTTGGATTAAACGGGCTAATTGCAGGCTCGGCATAACCCAACATAATATCTTTTATGAAGCCTTTTCTATTCGTTAAATACGTCAGTGCCTGCCGTACACGTTTATCTGCAAAACGAGATGCTTTATTATCTTTAATTTGATTCCAGGCAATATAAGAATAAGCGACTACAGGACGCATGAACTCCAAATTATTTGACTTTTCGGTTATGGATTTATCATTTAATAATTTTTTATATTCAATAGGTCGAGCACCATAGTTATCTATTTCACCGTTTCGGTAAGTCGTTAATCTGGCGCTCGCATTATCAATGGTTTTCCATATTATTTTTTCATAAGGAGGTTGTACCGGCCCCCAATAGCGTGGATTACGTTCTAACTCAACAAAGCCTTTATCTGGTGTCCAACTTTTAGGGTCTTTTAATCTATACGGCCCTGATCCTAATAATAGTCCTTTTGATTCGTTGTATTTTTGTGGATTTTTTAAAAATTGCTTATAAAAATGTTTCGGCAAAATCCCAATACTACCCGCAACATCCAATGCTTTAAAATAGGGTTCTTTAAATACAAATTCGACTTCATATTTACTTTTTGCTGTGACACTTTTAATTTTATCCATACTGGCACGATGATGAGGTGCCGCAATTTTTTCATTCATAGTAAAATCATAAGTAAACACAACATCTTCAGCCGTTAACTCTTCACCATCTGAAAATCGAGCGTCGGATCGTATTTTAAACAAAATGGTTAAGCCGTCAGCACTTTCCTGCCAGCTGTCTGCTAATAATCCTTGCAATTTAAGGCTTTCACCATTGCGAGAGAGCAATGTCTCAAGCACATTTTCTTGCACTGTACTACCGTAAGTATCAGTCGACACCACTGGAGAAATTGTTTTTATTTTACCAATGGCTCTAACTAACCAATCACCTTCAGAATAATTCTTTTTTTGCGTTGCTTCATAGGCTTTTTTAAACGAGTCAGGAATCCCATTGGTATTATTTTTAGTCTTAACCGCTACACTGTTAGATATTTGACCAATATTGCGAAATTGCCTATTTAAACCACGAATATCTTTTGCTTGTTCATTTAGGGTCGATTGCATTTCTGACATTTTTAACCATTGCCGATCAACCATGTACATCGACAAAATGACCAGAATAATTAAAATGCTCAGAATTCCATAAAGGATAAAATCTTTAGACGTGAACCGCTTATCCATAAAACCTGTACTCTCCCCTATTTTTATTTTTTTAATAATTTAATATTATTTTAGACTATAAACATCAATAATATTAGAGACATGCTAAAGGATTGTACCACTCAACACAACAAGTTACAGTTACCTAAAGCTATTCACTAGTGTATCCGGAATAACATTGTTATCATGCAAAAGTATTCAATAACTAACTAATAATATAAGCAAGGAGTTAAATAGAATGGGTTTCCTCGATGGTAAAAGAGCACTTATTGTAGGCCTCGCCAGTAATCGATCAATCGCATGGGGTATTGCCCAGGCTATGAAGCGTGAAGGAGCGGAACTTGCCTTTACATATCAAAACGAAAAACTTCGTGATCGTGTTGATAAAATGGCTGCTGAGTGCGGTTCTGATATTACAATTCCATGTGATGTTAATGATGACGATCAAATTGAGCATGTTTTCGATCATTTGGACGATTTTTGGGATGGTTTGGACATCATCGTGCATTCCGTGGCATTTGCACCACGTGAAGAGCTAGAAGGTGATTATTTAAACTCTGTCACGCGTGAAGGATTTCGACAAGCACATGAAACCAGCTCTTATAGTTTTGCTGCGCTTGCCAAAGCCGGTCTACCAATGATGGAAGGGCGTAATGGTTCACTTTTGACATTGAGCTATCTTGGTGCAGTACAAGCAATGCCAAATTACAATATTATGGGACTTGCTAAAGCCAGTTTAGAGGCCAACGTTCGCTACATGGCTCAAAGCTTAGGACCAGATGGAATTCGGGTAAATGCTGTCTCTGCGGGACCAATTCGAACATTAGCTGCTGCAGGAATAAGTAACTTCCGTAAAATGCTAACCCATGTAGAAAATACAGCACCGTTAAGAAGAAACGTTACTATCGAAGAAGTCGGCAATGTAGCAGCCTTTTTATGTTCCGATCTAGCCTCATCATTAACCGGTGAGATAATTTATGCTGATTCGGGTTATAGTCATATTGGTATGGGGCCACTGGAAACTAACGACGCTAAGAAAGAATAATAAGCTTTAACGCTCAAAAAATATAATACGAAAAAAGGATTTTCGTATTATATAAATAGCTATTTAACTGTGAGAGGTTTAGCTTCTCCCAGTATCCCTTCTTCACCTTCTAATCTTGCCACTATCACAGCACAACATGAATCACTAAATATATTCACACTGGTCCTGAACATATCTAAAATTCTATCAACGATAAAGATAAGCGCAATACCATCGAGAGGCAAACCAATTGCAGATAATATAATCGTAATAGCAACTAAACTTGCCGATGGAATACCAGCAACCCCAATGGAGGTTAACAACGCTACCAACACGACTGTAAATTGAACCGTCACGGTCAAATCCAGACCATAGGCCTGAGCAATAAACATTGCTGCCACACATTCATACAGTGCAGTGCCATCCATATTAACTGTAGCACCCAATGGCAATACAAAAGAACTGGTTCGATTCGACACGCCTGCATTTTTTTCAATGCATTTTATAGTTAATGGTAATGTTGCTGATGATGATGCTGTAGAAAAAGCAGTTAACATGGCTGGTGCCATCGCCTGAATATGCCGCAGCGGCCGTACTTTAGCAATAAATTTTAACAATAAAGGTAATACAATAAATGTGTGTGTAGCTAATGCCGCCATTACACTAAATGTAAACCAAAATAATGATTCAAATAAGGCATCAAGCTCATTTGCATCAATATCGGCAATAACTTTTGCAACTAAACCAAAAACACCAATCGGTGCAAAACGTATGATGAAATTAGTCATCAGCATCATAATTTCAAATAAACCTTGCCAAAAAGCGTATTGTGCATCGGCATATTTTTTGGTTATTTTGGTTATATAAACACCAAATAAAATAGCAAAGAAAATTAAACCTAGCATTTGCCCGTTTGCAGCTGCTTTTATGATATTTGGTGGAACTAAACCTAAAAATACATCAGATATACTCGATGCATCTTTACCACCAACTCTCGAAGCAACATCGGCTATCCTATCAGAGCTTAACCCAAGAAGATCTTTTGCAGGCACCCCATCTATAATTCCTGGTTGAAATAAATTTACAAAAAATAATCCAATTACAATCGCAAAAAAACTACTGACAACATAAAACAATATAGTTTTAAAACCTAACCGACCTAAGCCATCTGCAGAGCCAATTCCGGCTACACCAGTAATTATAGATGCCATGACTAAAGGCACAATAATCATTTTTAATGCATTTAAAAAGAATGTACCGATAAAATCATAAAGCGCATAAAATTTAATTCCGATAAATGCACTATCAGGCGTGGTATAGGCACCACTAATGAAAGCCAACAACAATGCAATTAAAATTTGCCAATGCAGTGCAATTTTGGACATACGGGATACTCCCAGTTTTTGAAAAAAATGATGAATGATAATAAGACTTAAACCAAGCTTGAATTTATTCTGGATTTTATTTAGCTCAGAATTGATTCTCTTCGAATTAAATCAATCTGAGCCAATTTTAGCTTGGTATTTTAATGTTGCCGCTAAATATTTTTTTATTGCTCAGCGGCTTTTTTTAATATTTTAATGTCTGCTTGTTCTCGCATAAACGCAATAAAAGAGTCCAGTTCTGTATCACTATTTGCAGCAGTCAGACTTCGTAACTCGTTACTTACAACATCTGAACTTGTTGTAGTGTCAGCACTTTCTTTAACGCCAAACACAACAAGCACCGACTTATCACCACCAGTCATACTGACAGTTTCAATGGTTGGTGTAGCACCACTAGGACGAGACATGCTAAATGCTTTTTTACGTAACACGGCATCTATTGACTCTTTATCGCTACCTGAACCGGCAGTAGCTACTTGCTGTCTTGCAATGTAGCCAAATCTATTCCATTTAGAAAACTTTATGCCAGTCACAATATCGTCGCCAGTTTTACCTTTTACTAATTTTTTAACAGCTTGACTTGCAGATTCCGATATCAAAGTATTGGCTTTATCATTCAGCAATCGAGATTTAATAATTACTTTAACATCATCGAATGGTTTTTGTGTTGCAGCTTGTCGTTTTAATAATCTCACCACAACATAATGAGACTCAGACAATTCAATTGGTGTGCTATTACGACCCTCATTTAAAACATCATCACTAAATATTTGATCCAGAACACGTTTATCGGAGAATATTCCAGCACCACCTGAACGCGTAAATAACTTACTCGTTTGCACCTCAATATTTAACTCATCTTTCATCGGGCCTAATGAATCGGATGATTCATAAGCTAATTGGTCCATACGATCAACATCTTTAAAGAAGTCTTCTTCAGCTTTGGATTTTTTTAAATTTGACTTAATTTTAGCTTTAACGCTATCAAATGATTTAATTACTGCCGATTTAATTTCATCAACTTTAATTAAGTGATAACCAAATCGCGAACGTACTGGTTTACTTACTTTATTTAGTTCAGTAGTAAATGCAACATCATCAAATGATTTATCATTATCACCTTTACTAACAAGACCTAAATCACCACCTTTTTTAGATGATCCACGATCCTCAGATGATTTTTTTGCTAACTCAGCAAAATCTGCACCAGCAATAATTTTTGTATAAATATCAGTGATCAATTTCTTAGCGGTAGCGTCATCGGTTTTTTTGTTAACATTTATTAAAATATGACTGATTTTTCTTTTTTCAGTACCCGTGGTATATAACTTAGCATTATCAGTATAATATTTTTTTACTTCATCATCGCTGACACTAAAGTTTAATGCTGATTTATCAAGATTTAACTCTGCGTATTCAACACGGACCATCTCTTGTGTCATAAACTCGGCTAAGTGACTCTTATAATAAGCTTGCAGCTCTTCATCGGTAATTTTAACTTCACTTTTAAATTTTGCTAGTGATAACCGTAGCACACCAATATCTCGTTGCTGATTTTTTAATTTTTGATATTTTTCAATATCGGAATGTAAAACAAATGCTGAATCTTGTAAGCCTTTATATAAATGTTGTTGCGCTATTTGTCGGCGTATGCTGTTTTCATACTGTTCTACATTAATTGATTGCTGACTCAAAACTTCACGATAACGACGCTTTGAAAACTGCTTATTATCATCATTAAAAACATTTTGTTGAGCTAACTGGGATTGTACTTGAACAGCCGATGCTGAAAATTCTTGGTTTTGAAGATATTGCTCAAAGATTATATCAGTCACTAACGAATTAATTACCTGCTGACGTAAAAACGATTCAGGAAATAAATCAGCTCGATAGTTTGCACCTTGTTGCTGTTGCATACGTTGCTGGAAATTTTGATAAGCGCGATCATAATCTGATTTTAAAATCTCGTCACCATTAACAACAGCAACTGCAACATTTGCCGATCCAGACAAATAACTGCTTAAACCAAAAGTAGCAAAAGTGATTATTATAAACGCTACGATCATCCATACAAAAACACCTTGGGCTTTATCCCGTATTAGTTGCATCATAGTGCTGTATTCTCACTTTTAAAAATCATTTTAACTCTTAAGACTTATTTTATTAAATTATTATTTTATGTTCTTACACTTTTGTAATTAAGTGTATTTTAAATTCTTTTCTTAATTCACATATTAAATCAGGATTGTATACCAGTTTAAAATAAAGAGGGATAGAACTTCTATTCTATCCCCTTTAGATATGGCGGACCGGACGGGATTCGAACCCGCGACCTCCGGCGTGACAGGCCGGCA
>CAYQUC010000030.1:0-37810 GCA_964420605.1 uncultured Thioalkalispiraceae bacterium
AATTCTATTAAAACACTTACGTTTCTTAATTGACTTAGGTTACTTACATCAACGTCTTTCGCAAGAATATCGTCAACGCAAGTACCCACACAAATTACTTAATCTATATTGTAAAAGAGCTGCTGAATATGTCTCAGCAAAGACGAACTATTATACAGTAAACCGTTTAGTTCGTCAACCTTTAAAATAAAAAAACTTAATCATTTTAAAGGCTTGCTTCGTTTCTTCGCTTCCTGTCTCAAGGAAGATGCGCATTATACGCAAAAGAAGTAACTAGTCAAGCATTTTAAATAAAAACTTTTATCTAAAAGCTTTGATTTATTCTTCAGTTTCCCGTCTCAGGGAAGAGGCGCATTATACGCAAAAGAGTAAATCAATCAAGGCTTTTAAAAAGAAATTTCTTATTAAAAACACCGCTTTAGTTCTTCAGTTTCCCGTCTCAGGGAAGATGCGCATTATACGCAAAAGAGTAAATCGGTCAAGGCTTTAAATTAAAAAATTAAACTATTTAAATGCCGTTGCTTTGTTTCTTCAGTTCCCTACATTAGGGAAGTCGCGCATTATACGCAGCGCAACAAATCGGTCAAGGATTAAATGAGGTAATTTGAAATAAAACGGTATAAATTGAATATAGCTAATAAAAACAAAGTGTTACTTAGGGATGCTATTTGCCAGCTATTAAACAATAACTAACTTAGTGTTTGTTGTTACTTTTTTTAGCAGTTGCAGCACGATAATTGCTTTCTTCTAGATTAATTGATTCAGGTAAATGAATACCATAGCCTTGAGCATAATCAACACCAATTTTCTTTAACATTTCGAGTGTTTGTTCATTTTCTACAAATTCAGCAATTGTTTTTAAATTTGCTACATGACCGAGTTGATTTATTGCAACAACAAATGCTTCATCCATCTCATCATAAGTCATGTTTCTAACAAAGCTACCATCAATTTTCAAAAAATCGACTGGAATATTTTTTAAATAGGTGAAAGAACTCAAACCACTACCAAAATCATCTAAAGCAAAATGACAGCCTTGTTCCTTAATACCCCGAATAAACTCAATAGCACGTTGCAAGTTAGTTATTGCTGCAGTTTCTGTAATTTCAAAACACACCAGATTTTTATCAAGATCGTATTCCTTAAATTTATCTCGAATATAGTCAAAAAACTTATCATCACTCAGTGACGCGCCTGACAAGTTTATAAATGCGTACACGGGGGATTTACTGCACACTATTCGTTCATAATTATCAGATAAATATTGAAACGCGCGATTAATTACCCACCTGTCAAGATCCGGCATTAGGTTATAACGTTCAGCTGCTGGAATAAATGCACCTGGTGGTATGACTTCACCATCACCGTCTTTTAAACGAATTAAAAATTCAAAACTTGGATTAATTGTTTCAGACTCACTTAATACCATCATATTTTGGCGATACAATTCAAATTCATTATTTGTTATTGCTGATCGAATGCGTGACACCCACTGCATTTCACCATGGCGGCGCAATAGTTCTTTATCATCTTCTTTATAAATATGAAGCCTATTACGTCCTAAATCCTTTGCGGTGTAACAAGCAATATCAGCAGAACTCAAAACTTGAGATACGTTTCGACTTTTATTATTTATTCCAACTAAACCAATACTCGTCGTAATATCCATTGATTTACTTTGCCATTGAAATACAAAATCATTTATCTTAGTTAAAATATTTTCGGCTATAGTTGTCGCAGTTTCAATTGGGCAGTTATCTAATAAAATTCCAAACTCATCACCACCTAACCTTGCAAGAGTATCAGTTTCGCGAATTTGGCTAGTTAAAAGCTCGGACAATTGTCTTAATAACTCATCGCCTGCAACGTGACCACAAGTATCATTAATTATTTTAAATTGATCCAGGTCCAAATACATTAAACCATGTTGAATATGTCGTAGCTTTGACACTTTAATCGCATCTTTTAGACGATGCTCAAATTCGTTACGATTTGCAAGCCCCGTTAATGCATCATGATATGCCATGTGAATAATGGTTTGTTCAGCCTGACGCCTGGCTTTGCGTGATTCAGACTCGCGCACTTCACGCTGAACTGCTGGGACTAAACGCGATAAATTATCTTTCATGATATAATCCATCGCTCCAGATTTCATCGCATCAACAGCAATATCTTCACCCATATTGCCTGAAACAATGATCACCGGTGTGTCGTTATTACTATCAGTGGCAATTTTTAAAGCCTGACTAGAATCAAATCCAGGCATATTATGGTCCGTGATGATAATATCCCAAGAACCACCTGCTATTGCATGGCGCATATTTTCACTGTTATCAACGCGATCATAACTGACATCATAACCACCCTTTTCCAGTTCACGAACTAATAGCAATGCATCATTTTCTGAATCATCAACTATCAATAGTTGTAGTGGAATAGTCATGAAACAAATTGTCCTATTAGTTTTTTAACACCTGTTAATCGAGCTAAAATCATATTTACAAGTGTCATATTTTCTTTAACTCTGAAGTATTGCGATAATCGTCGACAAATCCATACAATAATACTCTATTGACTAGTGAAAGTTTATTGCAAAAACAAACCGTTAATTCAACATCATACGGATTATGCTCGGGCAATAAAATGAACTGTTTTGTCATTAAAATACCTTAAATTTGTTATTTGTGATTAATGTATAGTCGTTTTTGTAATTAAGGTCAAAGATATCACACATAAAATTTAAGCTTATTCAAAGTCCACCACTATTGGCAGAAATACATGTAATGCAGATTTAAAGTTTATTTTTCCATTTGGATAGATTGCAGTTTAATAAACTACGTCATTCTAAGAGCATATAAGTCTATGACACCAAGCTAAAACATATAAAATGAGTATAGCAAAGCCTGTTTGGGACAAGATAATTAAGCAGATAATGGAAATGTCAGTACTTTTATAATAAAAGGACCATTTGATTAAAAAACAAGTTTTGACTTTATTAATAACTGACTAATAGTATTCAGTAATATTTCTCGACTGATTGGTTTTGTTAGATATTCAGATATACCATATAAGTGTGCATTTTCACTACTAACTTGCTCACTATAACCTGTACATAAAATAATGGGCAGACTTGAGTTTAGCTGTCTCAAATTCTTACTGAGTTCAATCCCCGTCATGCCAGGCATGGTTTGATCGGTAATTACTAAGTCAAAAGTAGTTGGGTTGTTTTTATAAACCTCCAGTCCCTTAGAGCCCGAATTAGCAACGGTTACTTGAAAGCCATGAATATCTAATAATTCAGTAATAAACTTTGTTAAGCTCTCTTCATCATCAACCACTAGGATATGACCCTCATTGATCAGTCTCGGTGGTAATATCTGCGATTTACTTAAATGTTCTAATTCATCGGTAATGGGAAAAAGAATCGAAAATCGAGTTCCTGAATCAGGAATCGAATCGACTAAAATATGCCCGTTTACTTGATGAACAATACCATGAACGACTGACAACCCCATGCCAGTACCTTTATCGACTGGCTTGCTGGAATAAAATGGTTCAAAAATTCTTGCTAGTGTTGAAGAGTCTATACCACAGCCCATGTCTTCCACACAAAGTTCTAAATATGAACCTTGTATTTTATGTTGACAAGAAGTACATAATGTTTCTTGTGTAACGACATTCAGTACTTTAATGGAGATAACACCAACCCCCTCCATTGCATCTCGAGCATTAATACAAAGATTCATCACAATTTGATGAAGTTGAACTGGATCCATCATTACTGCGGGAATATTATCATCAAACGCCAACTTAATTTCTATTGTTGATGGTAATATGGAATCGAGCAATTTTGTAACTTCTATTACAATAACATCTATTTTTGTAGCCTGAGGCTTAGCGTTGCTGGTTCGACCAAATGCTAACATCTGACTAATCAAGTCTCTGGCTCGTTCCCCCGATTGTTGAACTTGTAATAGATATTCATCCAACTTATCATCTGAAAAAGTAGCCGATTTTAAAATGGCTAATTCGGTATATCCCAAGATACTTGCTAAAATGTTATTAAAGTCGTGTGCAATTCCTCCCGTTAGCTGTCCTAACGCTTCCATTTTTTGCGATTGAACAAGTTGATTTTGTAATTCTTCGCGCTCAATTTCACCTGCTCGTCGCTCAGTTACGTCACGCCAAATACTTAAGTGTAACGTTTTATCTCGCAAGTAGATTTCTCTGGTACTGACCAACACATCTCGAAAATTTCCATTTTTAGTTTTATGACGAGATTCGTAATTATCAAAACCATTTTCTTTGACATGGAGTAGATGGTTTTCAAATGCAACAGAGTCAATGTTCGCATCGACTTGATTAATGTTTAATTTATGAAACTCTTTTCGGGTATAGTGTAAGTTGATATGAGCACTATCATTAAATTCGAGAATATTACCAGTAGCAGCATCGACCAATACAATTGAATCAACCGCCTGCTCAAAAACAGCGCGAAAACGTTCCTCTGATTCTCTTAAGGCCACGTCAACTTCAATTCGAGAAATTGCTTCAGCTAAAACATTAGACACAGAACGTAAAAAACTAATCTCTTCAGATTTAAAGATTCGCTTTTCTTTAGTAAAAACGCCTAATAAACCATGAATTTGATTGTTAGCAGAAACCCCAACACTAATCCCACTAACAACACCATGTTCGCGTAAAAATTTCATTGGCGCAAATCGAGTATCTTGATCAATCCGGCTTGAGACTATACACTTTCTGGTATTAAATAAATCAGTAGCTGCCAGTGATAATGATGGGATTTGAATATTAGAAAAATCAATACTCTGCCAACCACTGCCCGTACGGCCATTTAAATAACGAGTATCATTTGATAATTCTAAATAACCCGCAAACTCTAGCCCTAAAGTAGCGGTACTAATCGTTATTGCTTCAGATAACAACTCCGCTAAATTTGTGGATGACAAAGCATTTAATCCAAAATCAGCAACCACGGCTTGCATCCATGCATGGGAATCAGGACTTAATTCATTTTGCACGTTATCCTCAAGATTTTGCAACGAACAATATATTAACTGGACGTTATCACTCTCATCAATTTGAGGAATAAAATTAACAACTAAGTTGTCATTACCGTATTTAGTTTTTGTTACTAATTCTGTTTTGACAACATTTCCATTTAAAGCAAATTGAAAATATTTTTTAAACTCACTCATTTCACTTTGAGCAAATAAATCGACTAGAGGTTGCTTTATAATTAATAGTTCATTATGAATCGATAATACATTAACCAGTTCAGCATTAACTTTTCTTATCAATCCCTGAGTATCAATTTCAATAATGCAAATCGGTAATTCAAAAAATAACTCGTTATTCAACGATAATACTGATTGTTTTTTATTTAACTCAAACGTATTAATAATATTATCAAGACTTGTCGCATCCGGTGTAACTGACCTAGCCAAAGTTCGTGCCACATTCGAAATTGTATCACAATCTAATTTCGACCAATGACGTTGGCATTTCGACAATACAGCAATGGAGCCCACCACAACATCATCAGTAATTAAAGGCACTTCCAAAATTGAAACAAAATAATTATTTGTTAAATTATCTGAATTATATTTGATAGTTTCTTTATTTTTTAATTTGTGCTGATAGTTCTCTAAATTATTTAACCGAGATTTAATTGCAGATAAGGGAATTTCATCATATGGATTATCCACATGGATTGGTACCAATTCCCAGTTAGAGTTAAAGCGATTAACAATAATTATCGCGGGAGAATAAAATTTTGCGATAAAACGTGTTAATCGTTTTGCATGCTCAGAAAAAGTTAATTCATTTGAATCAGAATTCGAAAAACTACGATACCAATCCAATTGTATTTTTTGAGCTTCAACAAATTTCTTTAATTCGTAATTTTCATCTTTGAGTGATTGTTCGGATCGAAATGATTCAAACTGGCTGGAGCTATTCTCAGCATTTGAGGTACTGACCTGCTTTGGTTGTAGTTTACTCATTTTTGATTTCAAGTTAACTAATTTTTAAATTTT
Source organism: uncultured Thioalkalispiraceae bacterium (assembly GCA_964420605.1). Classification (GTDB taxonomy): domain Bacteria; phylum Pseudomonadota; class Gammaproteobacteria; order UBA6429; family Thiohalophilaceae; genus CAYQUC01. The sequence goes on from CAYQUC010000030.1 coordinate 6,060, forward strand.
GTTAAATTTATTAGTAGAGTATTACCATCTTCTTATATGGTAATATGAAATCATCCATGATATTTAGTTATTATCTAATATCAAAATGTTTAAACTGAATTGACGTTTCCGTTTAGCTTTGTTGCTTAAGACTACACGAAAACAGACTGAAAAAGTAATAGGTAATTACCCTTGCTTTAAACAAACTTAGTTGAATAATACACGGTAATTACATTAGATTATTTATTGAATAGTGATTTTCGCAAAGCGTCGCTTACCGACTTGATAAACTTGACTCGTTCCTGATTCCATTGCTAATTTTATATCAACAACTTTCGTACCTTCTATTTTAACGGCTCCTTGTTTCAGCATTCGTAATGACTCCGAGGTACTACTCGTTAACTTGGCTTCTTTTAATAAATTAGCTATTGGAATTGATCCTGTCTCAGCAGTTAATGTAATTTCATCGATATCATCTGGAATCGCTCCAGACTGAAACTGTTTGATAAATTGTTGCTGTGCTAAACCGCCACTACCTGCGCCATGAAACCGATCAACAATTTCTTCAGCTAATTGAAATTTTATATCACGCGGATTTTTACCCTGCTCTATTTCTAATTTGTAGCCAGCAATTTCGTCAACGCTTTTAAAACTTAATAACTCAAAATAACGCCACATCAAATCATCCGATACCGACATTAACTTACCAAACATTTCTTTTGGAGGTTCATCAATCCCTATGTAATTACCTAATGATTTTGACATTTTTTGAACGCCATCCAGCCCTTCTAATAACGGCATGGTTAATACCACTTGAGGTTCCATTCCATGTGATTTTTGTAATTCACGACCAACGAGTAAATTAAATTTTTGATCCGTGCCACCAAGCTCAATATCGGCTTTCATCGCGACAGAATCATAACCTTGGATCAAAGGATATAAAAACTCATGAATTGCAATTGGTTTACCCGATTTATAACGTTTACTAAAATCATCACGTTCAAGCATTCTTGCTACAGTATGTTGTGCAGCTAATTCAATTATCCCCGTAGCTCCTAATCTTTTAATCCAAGTAGAATTAAACATTATTGTCGTTTTGCTCGGATCCAGAATTTTGAAGATTTGTTCTTTGTATGTTTCTGCGTTTTCTTGTACTTGTTGTTCCGTTAACGGTGGCCGAGTTGCAGATTTTCCGGTTGGATCACCAATAAGGCCGGTAAAATCACCAATCAAGAATAAAACCTCATGCCCTAGTTCTTGGAACATACGAAGTTTATTTATTAAAACAGTGTGGCCTAAGTGTAAATCGGGTGCTGTCGGATCAAAACCACATTTAACCCGTAAAGGAATTCCTTTTTTCAGTTTTGTTATTAACTCTTCTTCAACCAATATTTCATCACAACCACGTTTAATAAGCTCGAGTGTTGATTGAATATCAGAATTGTCTGTAGTTTGCATACCGTACGTCCACAAAAAGTTAATTTACCAGTTAAAAGCACATAAGGTTACCATAATTACTGTCAGCAGCGATATTCCTAATTCAAACATAATTCATTAAATAAATTAATGTTTTGTATGCCCTGTTATTGACCAATCAGGTCTATTCAGGCTATGGTTGTAATAAGAAATAATTTAGGAAAATCCGTGAATTACAACTCTTTCTTAAAAAAAGACTATAAGAATATTTCTCTCACCAATAACAAGGGGAAATACCAAGAATGGCAAGAGCCTCGTCGAAAATTTAAGCGTCAACATGTGATTTTAATAGTGTGTTTACTGCTAGGAATCAGCGTGGCCTTAATATTGGTTACAAATCAAGCTGAAGCGACACGAAACACTGTCGAGCAATCAAATATCGAATCACCCGATAACAAAATCATTATCGAGCTGCCCTTGAGTTTTGACGATAAAGTAAATTATACCAGTGAACCCGACATTGAAATGCCAACGATAGATTTTTCGGATAACCCAAATTTAAAACCCAATACTTCATATAATAGTACTGGTGATAATCAAGTACTTAACATTTTAACGAATACTAAAACAAACCTATCAATTAACACTAACGCTGCGATTACATCAACATTACTCCAGCAAAATAAACCCAGCTTTTCAAAACTGAAGTGGACAACACATCAAGTAAAGTCAGGCGAGTCATTAGCATTAATTTTTAAAAAAGCGCAATTAAAACCACGAGTGCTACACGATATAATTAATCTGGGTAAAGCAACAAAAGTGTTGAACTCCATTAGGCCTGGACAAAAGATAAAATTTAGAATATCAGATAAAGGTGCTCTACAAGAACTCGTTTATATTCAAGATTCATTAAATTCATTACATGTCATGAAATTTAGCGATGGCTATCAAGCAGTGCCAATTGTTAAGCAAATTGAAAAACGAATCACTCACGCCAAGGTCATTATTCATAGCTCACTTTTTGAGGCTGGACTTGCTGCCGGCTTATCAAATTCCGTCATAATGGATTTAGCGAGTATTTTCGGTTGGGATATCGATTTTGCATTGGATATCCGTTCAGGCGATCAATTCAGTATTGTCTACGAAGAACACTATCTTGAAGGCAATAAAATACGTGATGGTGCAATTCTCGCTGCGGAATTTATTAACCAAAAAAGAAATTTTCAAGCCATTCGATTCACCGATAAACAAGATCGAACGGATTATTACACGCCATCAGGTTTATCAATGCGTAAAGCTTTTTTAAGAACGCCTGTTGACTTTAGACGAATTAGTTCTCGTTTTGGTAAACGTAAACATCCAATTTTAAATTACATGCGACTCCACAAAGGAGTTGATTACGTAGCGCGTCGTGGTACTCCAGTTCGCGCATCTGGTGATGGTAAAATTGTACACAAAAAACGTAAAGGCGGATACGGTCGCGCAATTATTATTAAACATGGCGGAAAATACAGCACTCTGTATGCCCACTTACAGGGATATAAAAAAGGTCTTAGAGTCGGCCAAAAAATCAAACAAGGACAAACAATTGGTTATGTTGGTAGTTCCGGTCGTTCAACCGGACCGCATTTACATTATGAGTTTAGAGTGAACGGTGTACACAGAAACCCGCTAACAGTTAAGTTACCCAATGCCAGACCAATTAATAAAAAATTTAAAGCAGAATATTTAACATACGCTAGTCGAATGATGACTCAGCTGGATAACTATAACCAAATTACGGTCGCCCTTAATCCTTAAGCGATAAAAGAGCTAATATGGATAGACACTACATAGGCTTAATGTCAGGCACAAGTGCCGATAGTATTGATGCTGTTGTTGTTAATATTAGCGCTGATAATGTCACATTATTAGAAAGTTATTCTCATCCAATACCAAAAGACATACAAAAAAAAATTTGGAGTTTAAACCAGTCATGTGACAATGAGTTAAAAATCATGCTGGAACTGGATCAGCAACTTGGTCTGTTGTTTTCAAGTGCGGTCAATAATATATTAAAAAAATCATCAATCGATTATAATTCAATTATTGCAATTGGCTCTCATGGGCAAACACTACGTCATTACCCAAACTCTGCCCATCCGTCTACGCTTCAAATTGCTGATGCTAATGTAATTGTTGAAAAAACGGGTATTACTACTGTATCTGACTTTCGACGCGCCGATATTGCAGCAGGTGGTCAAGGTGCACCATTAGTCCCTGCTTTTCATCAGCATCAATATCAACACTCAGAACATCATCGTGTCATTGTAAATATTGGTGGTATTGCAAACATTAGCTATTTACCAGCCAATCAACCAAACTCAATAATTGGTTTTGATACCGGTCCAGGTAATGGCTTGATGGATGAGTGGATCCAAAAACATCAGAGTGTACCATTTGATAAGAATGGTGATTGGGCAAAACAAGGCACTGTTAATAAATCGTTATTAAATCTTTTTCTTGAACATCCTTATTTTCAAAAAAAACAACCAAAATCTACCGGACGCGACATATTTAATCTATCGTGGGTAGAATCAATTATACAGCGTAGCCCGTCTTCAAATAGTATAAAACATGAGGACGTACAACTTACTTTATGCGCACTAACTGCTCATAGTATAGTGAATGCTATAAACTCTCTTCAAATTGTTAACGAGGTTTATATTTGTGGCGGTGGGGTACACAATAAGACATTAATTCAGTTATTAAATGACTTATTGTTTACAAAATCTATTCTATGTCAATCTACTGAAAAATTAGGTTTACATCCAGATTGGGTCGAAGCATGCGCATTTGCATGGTTAGCAAAACAACGTATCAATAATTTACCTGGTAACTGCCCTACTGTTACAGGTGCTCGCCATCACTGTGTTTTAGGTGCTATTTATAATTCATATAAATTATAGCGTCTCTAAATTAGAGTGAATAATTATTTAAGAACGGTTGCAACTGTAGATAATAATTGACTTCCCACAAATGGTTTAGAAATAACATCTTTGATTGACGATAGATTATAATTCGATTTTTGTATAAGTTCATTATTACCTGAACAGACAATAACCACTAATTCCTTTGAAAGTTTACTGCATTCAGAGGCTAATTCAATTCCGGTTAAATTAGGCATTGTCAAATCGGTAATAAGTAAATCGAATTTTTCGGGGTTACTTTTTACTACTTCTAAGGCAGCTAAACTATTGGTAAATACAGTTGTTTGATAGCCATGAATTTTTAAATACTCTCCTAAATAATCAGCGACCGGTTTTTCATCATCTACTACTAGTATATTTGCACTTTTTGAAACTTCGGGTGTTGGAAAATTTTTAATTTTATTATTCGGTTTTCTAATTTTTTTCAATGCAGGAAAATATAATTCAAATGAGGCTCCTTTTCCTACTATCGATTTCACACAGATATGACCTTTGTGCTGATGAACTATTCCATGTATAACGGATAATCCCATTCCAGGTCCATCACCAAATTCTTTTGTGGTAACATACGGGTCAAATATTTTATTTAATGACTTTGAATTAATTCCTTTACCTGTGTCATCAATAGTAAACACAACATAATCACCATTGAATGTTTCGTGACAAGACACACAAATATGATCGTGGTTAGAATCTATATTTTCATAATTTAGGGTAATTGAAATTTGACCTTTACTATTCATTGCTTCTTTTGAATTTAAGCAAAGATTCATTATCATTTGTTCAATTTGGATAGGATCAATTACAATATTGGGTAAATTATTCTCCACATTTAATTTAATATCAATAGTTGTCGGAAAAGAAGATTTTAATAATTTCACAACTTCTTTTACTAATGGTTGCAGTGATACATTAGACGAATTACCACCGCTATCACGACTGTATGTTAATAATTGTGAAATTAAATCTCTTGCTCTAGCGCCGGCATCTAGAATTTCATCCTGATAACCTGCTAACCTCTTTTCACTGTTATTGAGCAAAAATTCTTTTGATAGTTCGGCATATCCCATAATTGAAGCCAGTATATTATTGAAATCATGTGCAATGCCTGCCGTTAACTGCCCTAATGCTTTCATTTTATGTGACAGCCGTAATTGTGTTTCTAAGCGTTGGCGTTCAAATAAAGTTTGTTTTTTCTCTGAAATATCACTGTGCGAGCCCGATATAAATACTATCTCACCGGAACTGTTATATGATGCACTTGCTCGAATAAGAACCCATTTATATTTATTTTGTTTGGTTAATAATCGATACTCAAAATCCATTGAGCGGCTAGAACCATCAAGTAGATTTAAACATAATATTAGTGACTTCCCAGAATCGTCAGGATGAATTAAGCCCCGCCACTCAACATAATTCTTAGGAAAATCAATATCGGAATAACCGAGCATTTCTTTCCAACGCGTAGAAAAAAATATATAACCCGTTTTAATATTCCAGTCCCAAATTCCATCATTGGTACCGTGTATAGCACGAATATACCGTTGTTCACTGCTCTCTAGTGCTTTCTCTATTTCAATTTTTTCATGACACAAATTAGATTGGTCAATACAATGTTTTACTCTTATTTTTATATTTTCAACGATATAGGGTTTTGTTATAAAGTCGTATATACCGTTACTGAATAACTCTGTTGTTGAATCAATATCTTTATTATCAATAATAACCATTGATAATAGATTTTTCTGAATTTTATTGAGGTCTTCTAATATTTTAGAATTTTTACTGAAGCATGTTTTGTAATCTAACAAAACAATTGTAGGTTTAACAGTTTTTAGGATGAGCTCTAAATCACTAAAGTTTGTATATATATTAACTTTATAACCATCAGCTTGAAGAATTTTATCCAGTTGTAATGCATCATTAACATCATGATCAATTACTAAAATGGATTCTTCATGCTGGTTATTTTGTGACATTTAATTCTATTAATGACTCTAAATAATTATTCTAATTTAAAGTATAGCAAGAGTCTGTCAGACTTCTGACATTACTGTTGATATCATTCATTTTTTATTAGATTAACGATCATCTAATTTTGCATATTTTCTGATGGGTTCACCAATATACACTTGAGTCGGCCTAAATATTCGATTATCCCCTAACTGTTCCCGCCAATGAGCAAGCCAACCCGCGGTACGGGAAATTGCAAATATAGCTGTAAACTGGTCACGCGGAATGCCCATTTCTTCGTACAAAATTCCTGAATAAAAATCAACATTCGCATAAACGCCTTTTTTGGCAAGACGATCTTCACAAACTTTTTCAACCATTTTAGCTAATTCAAAACGTGGGTTAATATCACCACCCCGAGATTCGATAAACTGATCAACTAACTTTTGCAATATTGGCGCACGAGGATCTTTTGTTTTATATTCGCGGTGGCCCATTCCCCAAATAACTTCTTTATTGGCCAATTTATTATCAACAAACTCCTCAACCTTACTAAGCGAACCTATTTCATCTAACATATCAAGTACACGCTCATTAGCACCACCATGAAGTGGTCCCGACAAGGTACCTATTGCCGATGCCATTACACAATTTGGACTAGCCAAGGTTGAACCATTGACTAACACGGCGAATGTTGATGCATTAATTGTATGTTCTGCGTGTAATATTAGGCACACATCCATTATTCGAGCCAATAGTGGATCTGGTTCTTTTCCTGTGAACATATACAAAAAATTTTCAGCATAATTTAAATCTTTTCTTGGCGGGATAGGATCGTAGCCATTTCGAATGTGTTCCCACATAGCGACCATTGTTGCCATTCGAGCAATAATTTTAATCGACATATTATTAATGTAATTCAAATCAGTACACTGAGAACCACCGATTAAACAATCATTACCGGGATAAAACATGCCAAGACTCGCAATCGATGTTTGCAACATTTCCATGGGGTGACCTGATGATGGCAATGTTTTCATCAAATCTCTAATTTGATATTTAACACGACGATTTTCGCGCAAACTATCATCAAATTCAGCTAGTTCAAAGGCTGTTGGCAAGTAACCGTCTAATAAAAGTAAGGCGGTTTCTTCAAAACTACTGTGTTCAGCTAATTCTTCAATTGGATAGCCGCGATAGGCTAAGATGCCCTTTTCACCATTGATATCGGATATGTTTGATTTTGTTGCGGGGACACCGGCAAGACCAGGTAAATATTCTGTCATCGAATACTCCATCTACTTAATTTCGTCATTCATTCCTTACATATTGACTGTATAAGTAAGGAAATTATTCAAAGGTTAAAACGCTATATAAAGTCAATAAGGCGACTATATAGAAGTAATTTCACTATAAACAATAGCTCAGTCTACACTATGTCTATATAGTGTATGCAATTATTATTACAGAAAATAAAGCGATAAGTATTTGAATAATGTACAATATTTAATCAATTATTGAGACGAATAAAATAGTGACTGTTACGCAGGATTAATCAATGATATCGGGTAATCAATGTGGTCATTGATTACCCGGAAATTGAGGCCAAAAAATACTCAAATAGAGAAAGAGGAGCCGCAACCACAGGTTGTTGTTGCATTTGGGTTATTAATTACAAAAATTGAACCTTCCAGACTTACTTTAAAATCAACTTCAGAACCCACTAAATACTGAAAGCTCATTGGATCTATTACAATAGCAACACCATCATGCTCAACAACGGTATCGCCGTCTTGAACATTTTCATCAAAATTAAAACCATATTGAAATCCAGAACAACCACCACCCGAAACAAAAACACGTAATTTAAGCGCCGTATTGCCTTCTTCTGCGATTAACGTCTTTATTTTAGCAGCAGCATTATCGGTTAAGGTAATTTCCTGGCTATCGGTTTCTATCGATTGATTAGCTGACATGCACATTACTCCGGTATCTTAAAACTTACTATTTACACTACTAAATAGTATATCAGAATTCTCTAAAATAAGAATATATTACTTGAGTAATTTAATCAAGATTCATCTGAGTTCTTAGTATTCGCTACCTTTTCTTTAATTGACACAACTGATTTATTCTCTGAGGGGTCTGAACGATGAACCAAATTGCCATTGACTTCAGCCCCCATCGCCATCTCGATTAAAGTATAGTAAACATTACCGTTAACACGAGCATCTGATGCTAACTCGATGTGTTCTAAAGCATGAACATCGCCGATAATCGTGCCATTTAGAACGATATTCGCAACTTTTACTTCACCTTCAACAACTCCGCGTTCGCTCAGAGTTAACACTGAACCGGTACCTTCTTCAGAGATAACATTACCTTTAATTAAACCGTCAACATGTAGTCCACCATTAAATATTATGTCGCCGCGAATTTCGGTATTTTGACCAATTAATGAGTCAATTTTGGCGGATTGTTTCGGTTTTTTGGTCTTTCCAAACATGGGTTTTATTTCTCCTTAAATGGCCAATCAAATACTTTTTCTATCATGTCTTTTTCTCTTCCTCTCGGAAGTACTTGTAAGCTGACACGTTTTGCTTGAAATGTTTCCGGCAATGTAATGTTGCCTTTAAAATTTTGAAAATATTTAAATTTAAATTTTAATTCTTTTATATGGTTCTCAGTTAACTGATTTAAATGCAGCGATATCTGATGTCCATTTTTAATGCCTTCAATATTTAAGCGTACCTTACCTTGGGCAAGACGGCTATGTTTTAGCACCTGGGTTAAGGATATTTCATATCGATAACCACGTAATTCACCATTTGGAATTAACTTATAACTTTGTAAGTGAAGTCCTTGAGATGCACTACGTGGTGATATAATACCACGATAAAATGCCAGTTCACCATTCAACTCTAAAATTTCGGCTTGTAAGGCTTTTAATGAGTTATTAACCTCATCATAAGCTTTTCTTTCAACTTGAGCTGCGCGCTCCATCACGGCATTTTCTTCTCGTAGTACTTCTATTTGATCTTCCAGTTTTGTAATGGTCGTTTCAAGCTGCAAAAACTCTTTTTGTGAATTTATACTGTCAAAACCAGCTCGATATCGACCGTATTCAAATAACACCCATGCCGCTAGCACCAAGGTAATGAACACCGCAACAATCATTACTCTAGACACCCAAGGACGATGTAATGTTACAATCATTCCACTCATATCATTGTGTATCCAATAAGTTTCTCAAAATATTTAAAATTTCCAGATCGCGTTATTATTAGGGCATAACCGCAATTAGATCCAACCCTGTATTTTCGGGCAGATCAAACATTAAGTTCATATTCTGAATAGCCTGCCCCGATGCACCTTTTACAAGGTTATCGATTACCGAGAGTATCACAACCGTTTTATCATCTTGTGGTCGAAATACGCTAATGCGGCACATATTACTACCTCGAACATAACGTGTTTCAGGATGCTCTCCTGCTGCTAAGACATCGACAAATAATTCATCTTGATAACGCTTTTCATATAATTGCTGCAAATCAACGCTAGTATCAAGAACTGTCGCATACAGTGTCGCATGGATGCCTCGAATCATTGGTACTAAATGCGGTACAAAGGTTAATGATACTGGGTCATTGGCCGCTATTTGTAAGCCTTGACTAATTTCAGGCAAATGACGATGGCCCGAAGCCGAGTATGCTTTAAAACTTTCACCCATTTCTGCCATTAAAGTACCAACATTCGCACCTCGACCAGCACCACTCACGCCTGATTTAGCATCAGCCACTAAATGTGTTAAGTCTGCTAACTTATTTTCAATTAAGGGTAAAAAACCAAGTTGCACTGCGGTAGGATAACAACCTGGATTGGCAACTAACCGTGCTGTTTTAATTGCTTCGCGATTAACCTCAGGCAAACCATAAACGGCTTTTTGAAGAATATCGGGACAACTGTGCTCCATGCCATACCATTTCTGCCATTCAAGCGGATCTTTTAAACGAAAATCAGCAGCTAAATCAATCACTCGCACACCAGCCTCGATAAGCTCAGGAACCATTTTCATGGCAGTGCCATTTGGTGTTGCAAAAAAGACAACATCACACTTTTTTAACTGCTTAACATCAGGAACGGTGAATTCAAGATCAATATAACCTCGTAAATTTGGAAATAACGTGTCGATAGCATTGCCTTGCTCTGCACGCGAGGTGATCAATTCAATTTTAACCCTAGGGTGTTTCGCTAATAAACGTAGTAGCTCAACACCGGTGTAACCGGTTGCACCCACAATTCCAACTTTAATCATACAATATCTTCTTCAATGTTCTTTTAGTATTTAACGTCGTGATTTGTCTCTATATAATATAACCTATATAACAGTAGACTATCAGTATCTTCATTAGTATTTCATGATTTCATAAATTAGTGAATATCTATCTTTTTCTATTCGGCTGATAGAATCACTAAAATGCAATTATTGTAGCATTATGGATTAAACCACCCTAGTACAGCCGCAACATACAGGTTAAACCAGTACAGTCTATTTGTTCAAAAAACAAGCTACTAAACGCAATAAAAGTAACGTTAATCAACAATTTCATTATTCAAATATATCTACAAATGTAATAATTGTTTTTTATTTATGAAATTACAATATTTACATCACTATAATGAAATTGCTTCAATCAATAAAACCCAAAACTGTCGCCATTGGAATTAGTATATTAACTCTGATTCTCGTCATTAGCATGTTGGCAGCAATTGGCACTGGTCTAAAGAAGATTCCTGACATCACCGTTATCGATTTAACAGGAAAGTCTATTTCACTCAAATCATTGCAAGGACACCCTGTTTTTATTACATTTTGGGCCAGTAGTTGCGGCACCTGCATGGCCGAATTTCCTGAGCTAGTGCATCTTTATAATGAGTTTTCTTCCCGAGGACTTAAGATGATAGGTATAGCAATGCCTTATGACTTACCACGTTCTGTTGTTGAGGTCAGTCAATATTATGCGGTTCCTTATCCGCTAGTACTTGATTCCAATGCTCACGCCACTACGGCATTTGGTAATATACAAAATACTCCAACGTCGTTCTTATTCGACTCATCTGGAAAAATTGCGTTACATACTATTGGCGCAAGCGATATAAATTATCTTAAACAACACGTGAATAATTTATTGAACACTGCATCTGAAAGTAATAATTAAATAACATTAAGGAGTATAATATATGGACTGGAGTCAAACAATGAAACTAGTGGAAGCCTTCCACATCATTTTTATGGTGACATGGTTTGCCGGTTTATTTTATTTACCGCGATTATTTGTTTACCACGCAATGAGTGATGACAATATTAGCAATGAAAGATTTAAAATAATGGAGCGGAAATTATTTTATGGCATCATGACCCCTGGAGCCATACTTACAATTGGATTAGGTATTTGGATTTTAATGGATCATGCCTGGATTCAATACAGTAATGCCACGTGGTTATACGTAAAACTCACTTGCGTTGCTATGATTGTTGTTTACCATATCTACTGTGGTAAATTGTTATTGGCATTTAAACGAGACAATAATAAATACAGCCATGTATTTTACCGCTGGTTTAATGAGTTTCCAGTATTGCTTCTATTTGTAATTATTATTATGGTGGTGGTTAAACCTTGGATGGTTTAAAAATTAAATACAGTACATGGACTAATAACTCAAATACAAATGATTCTTATTAAGATTAATCAATAATCAAAATTGACATTAATCGACACAAGTCAATATACGTTATTTAGAAAATAATAGTGATTGAACCTCACTAATTTGAGAGTGGGCATCAGTAACGGCTGAGACGACGTTATCATTAGTTAGTGCACACTTCTGTAATTTATCAGCAGGTATAAGGCTTAAAATCTCATCCATATTTATATCGTCTGAATCATATGCCTGACTGGCTATTTTGTTTGCAATGTATATTAACAACACTTCATCCTGAAAATTTATTGCTCGTTCTGGCTCATGATGGAACATCACACACTCAACCAAATTCTGCGGCAACTGCCATTGTTCTGCGAGTCTGCCGCCCACTTCAGCATGATCAAAACCAATTATTGCGCGTTCAGACTCAAATAATTCGATATCCACATCGGGCTCGACAGTATGCATAATCGCCTGGTTTGCTAATTCTGGAATCCGATTAAACATCACCAAATGTCCAATATCGTGTAATAACCCTGCGGTAAATAGCATTTCTCCTTGTGCTTTGTGATTTTGATTTGCCAGTTCCCGCGCCAGTAATCCGCAATACAGACTGTGGTGCCAGAAATCATCAACCGACACTAACTCGTTAGGAATGCCTTCAAAAGCTTTAGTTGCTGTTGTAGAAAATACCAAATCCCGTATTTGCTGAGTACCAAGCACTGCGACTGCACGTGATACCGAGTCTATTGAAGCACTAAAACCATAGAATGGGCTATTGGCGATACGAAGTAATTGAGCCGATAAAGCAGGATCTTGACTTATCACTTTACCAATCTCGTTTACACCAGAATTAGGGTCCTCAACCAATTCATTCACCTTAATCGATACTTCAGGCAAACTGGTTAGTTCACTCACGTCTTTTACAATTTCGTTAATCGATACTGACACTGTAGTTATCCAAGTAAAATATTCATACTATTATAGTAGACCGATGATGAGATTCTAGCTCGAATTTTAGAACACAATTTACTTAAGGTATTTACAGATTTGGCTAGCGAAACAAAATAAAATCACTTCCCAATAAACTGTTAAGTAAAACTAAGTTTCTATTAAATTCTTAATCTTATACTTTCTGTAAAAATAAATTACACTAAACAATAGTAACAGTGGAAATATCGGATCAAACGCTGCATTTGAGTTCAGGCTACAACCTGCTACGGCATACGAGTCAGTGTAACCCGCATTAGAATATATATCATGCTCTTCGTCCTCTAAAAACACGTAACTTAAATCAGCATCATCATATGGCCCATAACTTGCCACTGGAAGTTCTATACCAACTTCAAATAAGTCAATACGAATATCATATTCACCCGGTAAATAACCTGTCGAAAAAATAGTTTCTACAGTAATTTCATCAAGACTACTAAGACCAAAAATATCGTGAGTTTTAGTAGTGTAATAGTATCTCCACGGTCCACCCTGATAACTAATGTACATCCGTGCGTATACAGTAGCCGAACCATTACTAATATCAGGATCAAATGTCACACTAAAATGATGATAAAAACCATCAGCATCAGTATCGTGAATATAATTTACATAAGCATCGGCAATGTAAAATGGTGACGCATTTGAATTGAGTAAGATTGAATTAGAGCTGTTAGGATCAGCGATATTAACACGATTACTTGAAGTAAAATTCGATGTTGATAATTGCTCATCATCTATTATCAGTGCAGGCGCTGTTTTAATACTTTGAGTTGAATTAGAGTTTGTCGCTGTTGTTGACTTAATTTTTTTAGCGCTATCGATAGAATAACTAATTCGCTCTACAGCTTGCACTTCATTGTTAACAGCAAAGCTGGTCAATAACAATAAAACCGTAATGGACAAAAAAATGCTTCTAAAGTTTAATTTATTTTTTTGTAACGCTAAATCAATACTATTCATAACCTCATACCTTAAGTCGTTTATCTTAAGGTTATTAAAGTACATTGCGCATGAATCCAAGCTGAACCTGAATTGTAATAACAATTCAGGTTCAGCTTGGATTCAGATTCGATACTATTGCGCGAGAAATTTTAAATTAGGGAGGATATAAATCAAGGGATTTAAATTAAGTTTAAAGCTTACCTTAAACTTGTACCATTTCAAAATCATCTTTTGATACACCACATTCAGGACAAATCCAAGAATCAGGAACATCATCCCACTTGGTACCAGGTGCTAATCCTTCATTCGGCGCACCTACTTCTTCATCATAAACATAGCCACAAACAACACATAAATACGATTTCAACATAATCTCCTTACTGAACTACAATTTTAATCTAGCAATACTACACCGGTAATTTTACACGGGCGATTTTACTAATGATATAATTAAGCTAGATTTTCTCTTAAACCCATCTGCAAATTTGAGCTATGCCCAAAAATAATGACGCAAATGTATTAGTTTTTTCAGGCTTGGACCCAACCGGGGGCGCAGGCATTCAAGCTGATATCGAAACAATAACAAGTTTAGGAGCAAAACCCTGCTCTATTATAACGGCTCTAACTATCCAGGACACAACTTCCGTTCACGATTATTGTAATGTTAATAGTGAATTTATTGCGCGGCAAGCGCGTTGTATACTCAATGACATTCCAATCCAGTGTATTAAACTAGGAATGATAGCAGATGAAAATACCATAAAAGAGATAGTGTCAATTGTTGAAGATAACCCTGAAATCCCTTTAGTAATTGATCCTATATTCGCTGCCGGAGGTGGCAGAACACTAACAAATTCCAATAGTTATACGCGTTTACTAAACGATTTAATTCCCAAAGCAAGTATTGTAACCCCCAACTCAGTTGAAGCCAGAAAGCTTGTAACCGGTACCGATAATTTAGCAAAGTGTGCAGAATATTTACTTAGCAGTGGTTGTAAATCTGTGCTGATTACCGGAGGCCATGAAAACAACATTGATGTTTGTAACACTTTATACATCGATAATAACATTACTAGCAGAAGGTGGCCTAGATTAACTGGAGAATATCATGGCTCTGGATGTACCCTAAGCTCGAGTATTGCAGCCTACATAGCCCTCGGACATAAGCTTGAATCGGCCGTGTATAAAGCACAACAATACACCTATAATACATTGTTAGATGCAAAAAAAATTGGTTTGGGGCAATTAATTCCAAATCGATTTTATTCATCAAGAAATGATATTAATGGTAATAAAAATAAGGAGTATAAAACATGATTCACCATGCTCTTAATGGAATCTACGCCATTCTCGATATTGGAAATATCAACAAAGGTGAAATTTTAAAGCTAGCACAGTGTGCAATTGATGGCGGTGCAAGCCTAATTCAATACAGAAATAAAACCAGTCATACTTATGATAGAGAATCGGAAGCACGCAAAATTTTGGAGCTTTGCCGAAAGCACGATGTGCCTCTCATTATCAACGATGACCTAGCCTTAGCGCGAGCTATTGGCGCTGATGGTGTACACCTAGGGCAACACGATATCCCCTGTAAAATTGCGCGCGAGTTTCTTGGCTCCAGTTATATCATTGGTGTTACCTGTAATAACCGAATTGAAAATGCTTATGCTGCTGTCAACTCAGGGGCTTCGTATGTTGCATTTGGTGCTTTTTTTCCATCAAAAAGCAAACCCGATGCACCTCATGCTGAAATAGAATTATTAATAAAAGCCAGTAAAACGATATCAATCCCAATAATAGCAATTGGTGGTATCACATCCGATAATGCCCAACAATTAATTGACGCTGGTGCCGACATGTTAGCTATCACTCGTGGTATATTCAACGTTGAAAATGATATTACCTCCACGACTAAAGGACTCGTAGATATGTACAATGCAACACAGCAAACCAAACCCGAACCAACAGAACAAAATAGCCCATTTACTCTCGCGAAAAAATACATTCCTGGCGGAGTAAATTCACCGGTACGTGCATTTAATGGTGTTGGTGGAGAGCCTGTATTTTTCAAAAAAGGCAGCGGCGCTTATCTAACAGATGAAAATAACAAACGTTATATCGATTATGTCGCTTCTTGGGGACCAATGATACTTGGTCACGCCCATCCAGACGTTATTACAGCGGTGCAACGAACCGCAGAACAAGGTTTAAGTTTTGGCGCACCAACGATATTAGAAACCGAGATGGCTAAAAAAGTGTGTGACACAATGCCGTCAATGGAACTCATCCGAATGGTTAGTTCTGGTACTGAAGCAACTATGAGTGCCATTCGTCTTGCTCGAGGATATACTGGTCGTGATAAAATTGTAAAATTTGAAGGCTGCTACCATGGCCATGCAGATTCTTTATTAATAAAAGCTGGTTCTGGAGCCCTAACGATGGGAGTACCTACATCACCAGGTGTCCCAGCTTCCTTGGCTGAACACACAATCACACTAGACTATAATGACATCAATAGTGTACAAGAGGCCTTTAAAGAAATTGGCGAACAAATTGCATGTATTATAGTTGAACCTGTAGCGGGTAATATGAATTGCATTCCACCTGTTCCTGGTTTTTTAGAAGGCTTGCGCAAAATTTGTGATGAATATAACTCTGTATTAATTTTTGATGAAGTTATGACTGGATTCAGAGTCGCACTTGGTGGCGCACAAGCATACTATTGTATAAAACCAGATTTAACAACTCTAGGAAAGGTTATCGGTGGTGGTATGCCCGTCGGTGCTTTTGGTGGTTTACGTAAAATAATGGAACACATCGCTCCACTGGGTCCCGTTTACCAGGCAGGGACACTATCAGGAAATCCTATAGCGATGGCAGCAGGCTTAGCGAATCTAAATCTAATATCAGAAGATGGATTTTATGACGCTATTAATGCCAAAATAATAACATTAACTGACGGTATTATAGCTGCCGCTAAAGAAAATGGAATTTCAATGTGCTCAAATGTTGTTGGAGCAATGTTTGGCTTATTTTTCTCTGAAGAACAAAAAATTACTAATTTTGCACAAGTGAGTAAATGTAATGTAGATCGCTTCAAAGCATTTTACCATGGTATGTTAGAAGAAGGTATTTACATGGCTCCATCAGCTTATGAAGCAGGCTTTGTTTCAAGCGCACATTCTGATGAAGATATCCAAAATACAATTGATGCAGCTGCCAGAGTCTTCAAAAATTTAAAGTAATTTCACTCAAATGTTATTTACCTCTCTTTACTTATTTAAACAGAAACAAAGAGAGGTAAATAGTTTGTTATATAATCAACCCCTCACTTTTAATTCATATTCTTTGAAACATGAATGACTCGTTAGCACTGTCAATTTTTGCATGGCTCGGGGATCATCCAATCCTTTCAGGATTTTTTATTTTTTTTGTTGCACTTATCGAATCATTAGCCGTGGTAGGCTTATTAATTCCAGGAATAGCATTAATGCTAATCATAGGAGCTTATCTTGCAACAGGTCAATTTTCATTTTTCACTGCAGTAGTATTAACTTTTTTAGGTGCGGTTGCCGGTGATAGCATTAGTTATTACATAGGAAGCCGATTTAAAGACAAATTAAGTACAGTTTGGCCGCTATCACATTATCCTGAGACTTTTCAAAAAGGTATTGTCTTTTTTAAACGTCACGGAAATAAAAGTATTGTATTAGGTCGTTTCGTTGGTCCACTTCGGGCGCTAATACCTGCAATTGCAGGTATGTTTCAAATGCCTCAAAAACAATTTTTTTTTAGTAATATATTATCTGCACTTATTTGGGCCCCTATGGTATTACTACCGGGATATGCTATTGGCTTGTCATTAGAATATGCCAGTGATATTGCGGGTCGATTAATATTACTTATTATTTTTACCAGTATTTTACTATGGGTCGTTTTTTTACTACTGAAATTTATCTATTTATATTTTTTACCTAGGTTTGATGATGGCGTTGTTTTTTTATTGAATTGGAGTGTAAAGCATCCACTGCCCGGTAAGGTCTCAAATGTTTTGCTTGATAGAAGATACTCTAATAAAAAGGTATTTAGTGTATTATTTTTTATGGCTATTGTATTAAGCATTATACTTTTTGTAACACCAGATCTATTTAATGTATTTGAAAAAAAAACTGATATTGATATTTTTTTAAGTAATATTTTTTTAACATTAAATAGCCCCGTCAGCAATCACTTTATAACAAAGGTATTAAATCTTAGCGACTTAAAATGGCTATTATTTTTATCTTTTTTTACTGTATTTTTAATTGTTTTAAAAAAACAAATAACATTATTATATTATTTGTTTTTTACTGCATTAATAATTTTATTATTACAATTAACATTATATAATTTTGATATAGACTCTACTTTCAATTTATCTGAAACTAGCCTTTATTTATTTTTAATATTTATACTAACAACTAACTCAAGTTCAGCAAACTTAAAAAGAAAAATATTATTTTATAGTTTTTGCTACACCCTAATTATGGCAATTATAATATCAAAAATATACAATAATAATACCCCTCTTTTTTCTTTAGCATTAACCAGTTTATTCTCACTTATTTGGATTATGATTATTGCTAGCACTTATCGCATTCATGTAAACGGCGAATTGTTAACGACTCAGTTACAAAATAAAATAGGCGCTCTACTGTTATTTTTTATTATATTAAACATTGTATTTATACCAGGTTCTGCGGCGGTTCGAATAGCCAATAACCATTATTTTACGATAGAAAATTCAGTTTGGAGTAACTATCTCTGGCAAGATCTTCCTAGTCATCGTTCAGGTTTTATAAATAAAAAAAAGCATCCATTTAATATACAGTGGGTTGGTACAAAGCAAGATATTATTTCAGTACTTTCAACAAAATCAGCAGTAAACTTAGAACATTCAAACTGGACAATATCCAATCCTCCAAAAATTTCCACTATATTACAAATTTTAAACCCACAAGCAAATATAAAATCACTAGCCATTTATCCTCATTTACACCAAGGTGCATATGAACAGTTACGGTTTATTCGCTTTAACAAATCAAATAATTTATCAAATAAAATAATTGTACTTCGATTATGGAAAACACATTTTAATGTAAAACAATTTACCCCAGAAAAAACAGAAAAACAATTGTGGCAAGGAACGATCACAAAACTAATTATTGAAAATCGTGCAGGTGTAAAAATGTTACGCAGTAGATTATTAAATGAAGTAGAATTTACTAATGAGGTATTATTTTTCAAACGGCTTAAAAATGGAACATTACTAAAATACAACAAAAAAGACAATATTCAGGTACTTCTATTATCACACTAATAAAATTATATGTACTACCATACTTCCATTTTTTCAAGGCTCACGCTAAGGCTTTCTAATCGTTCAATAGGATCATCAAGCTTTAAGTAACCTTGTTTTAGTTTTAATTCCATTGGCAATAATTCAACTAGACGTGAACCAACCCAACCGGCATCATCATATTTAGTCGGCATTGTAGTATAAGGTGGTTCAAGTTGATCAATAATTTGATGTAATAAACTAATCATTGGTTTATATTGGTTTGGTATTGGCGTTTCAGGTTCATTTGGAATCAATTCAACATCCGCCGTGACAAGCTGACTATGTTCGACTTGATGCGACACAATATTGAAACGCTGCTCACCTCGAACCGTCACCCCTAAGACACCATCATTTCGCTTATTCCAATATGTTATTTTACACACAGTACCAACATTATGGGTTTCTGCCGCTGCACCAACTTCTTGTCCATCTCGAATCAAAACCACACCAATCCCGATGTTTTTTTTCATGCAATCACTAATCATATCAAGGTATCGAGGTTCAAAGATTCGTAATGGCAACGGGCCGCCAGGAAACAAAACCGTTTGCAATGGAAATAATGGGATTCGTTGTGTCATTTAGTCTTTTTTAATATCACATCATTACTGTCATGATATTTCCGGTAATCATTTACTAAAATATAGTGTCGTATAATGGATTTTATTACTTTATTTTAGACTATATAAATAAAATTTAGACGGGGATAACTCACATTGCAATTAAATTTCAATAAAATATCAATTATTTATCCACTAACTGTATTAAATTTATAGATTATTGCATACAACCGCTTCAATCACCCCAGTTGGGAAGTAATTCATGTTTAATGTGCAAATGGTCCAAAATTCGTGCCACCATAAAATCAACAATATCATCGATAGTTGTTGGTTTTTGATAAAAACCTGGATTTGCAGGCATTATCGTAACGCCAAGACGCGCTAATTTTAACATATTTTCTAAATGTATCGCAGATAAGGGTGTTTCTCTGACAACTAAAATTAATTTTCTCTGTTCCTTGATCATAACATCAGCAGCACGCTCAATAAGATTATCACTAGCACCTTGCGCTACAGCAGATAAAGCACCTGCTGTACAAGGACAAATCACCATAGCATCCGAACATCCTGTGCCACTAGCCATCGGAGCCATCCAATCATCACGACCATAAACATTTAATAATCCGGGTTCAGATTGAAAGTGAGCAGTTAAAAATTTTTGGGCATCGCTAGCACGAGACGGAATGGATAATTCAGACTCCATCGCAAGTACCATTTGCCCTGCTTTAGATACCACTAAATCAACTTGGCATTTAGACTTTAGAAGAAGCTCTAATAAACGCAATCCATACGGTGCGCCAGATGCTCCAGTAAAAGCAAGGGTTATAGTTAATTGTTTGGTATCATTCACAATAGGTTACTCTGCACTCTACTTAATAAGTTTAGTATCACGATTATATTTTTCAGCCAGAGAAGCTAACAAACGTTCGTGTATATTTTCAAAACCACCATTACTCATTACTAAAATATACTGTCCTTGTTCTGCATTTTGACAACAAAATTCAATAAGCTCATTAATATTATTAAATAATACAGCGTCATGACCGTGATCGTTTATGGTGTTAACAACATCAACTAGTTTTGAATCACTATTTTTAGCTTCATAGAATATACAATTATCAGCCGCTTTTAACGACTCAGGCAATATTGCATCATGAATCCCTGATTTCATGGTATTAGAACGAGTCTCTAAAATCACTGTTATTTTTTTCTGACCAACCTTTGCTCGAAGTCCTTCTAGTGTAGTCATTATCGCAGTGGGATGATGAGCAAAATCATCATAAACACAAATTTCATTGACTACACCACGGAGCTCCATGCGCCGTTTTACATTTTTAAATTGACGTAAGGCATCAATTGCATGTTTAACAGGTACTCCGACATGCCGAGCCGCCGCAATGGCCGACATCGCATTACTAACATTATGCAAGCCCTGCAAATCCCATAGCACTTCGCCAAAACTCGCGGAATTATAAAAAACCTCAAAATGCGAACCATCTGCAACTAATAACCTAAACGACCACTCAATATTACTTGCTTCAGGGTACTGATATTCAATCGGTGTCCAACAGCCTTGTTGTAACACACTATTTAAATTATCATCCTGTTTCTTGGAAATAATTAAACCATTTTCAGGGATAATTCGAATTAAGTGATGAAATTGCGTTTTAATCGCTGCTAGATCATCAAAGATATCAGCATGATCAAATTCTAAATTATTTAAAATCAACGTTCTGGGTTTATAGTGCAAAAATTTAGAACGTTTATCAAAAAATGCAGTATCGTACTCATCTGCTTCGATCACAAAAAATGGTGTTTTGCCCAGTTTTGCTGATAATCCAAAGTTATTTGGTATGCCTCCAATTAAAAAACCGGGATCCATTTTAGCGTATTCTAATATCCACGCCAGCATACTAGCCGTTGTCGTTTTACCATGGGTACCCGCAACAGCAAGAACCCAACGGCTTTGAAGTACATGCTGTTCCAACCACTCGGGCCCAGATGTAAAAGGTATATTATTTGATAATACGTATTCAACAGTTGCATTGCCACGTGATAAAGCATTTCCAATGACAACACAATCAGGCTTTAACGCTTTTATTATTTTAGGATCATAGCCAGAATGTAACTCAATCCCAATTTCTTGCAATTGTGTACTCATCGGCGGATACACGTTTTCATCCGATCCGGTTACTCTAATGCCACTTTCCCGAGCCAATATCGCAAGCCCGCCCATAAAGGTGCCACAAATTCCAAGAATATGGATATGTTTCATGTAATTACTACTACCAAATTTATTTTAAATACCATTTGTGCGCATCTCCAAAATAACAAAGAATCATACTCAATTATAAATGCAAGTTATCTGAAATAAAACAAAATAACATCAATTATTACGCTAAGAAATATAGCCGTTAACGCTAAACAAATCCAAACGGAATAGTCAGGTTCTACATCAATGCAAAACTTCGTGATACTATAAAGCTTACGAAAACCATGCAAAAAAATTAAATATTATGACAGATGAAATCTACATAAAAACAGAGCAACAACTCATCGAATTTTGCGGCCAGATTAAAAATGCTTCTAGCCTCGCCGTTGATACCGAGTTTATGCGCGAAAAAACCTATTACCCTCAATTATGCTTAATTCAAATAGCAAGTGATGATCACATTGCCTGCATCGACCCACTGGCCGTAACAGACTTAAAACCATTATGGGACATTTTATTTGATGAAAAAATAGTCAAAATATTTCACGCTGCGCGCCAAGATCTTGAATTGATTTACAATCTAACAAAAGCAATTCCGAAACCAATATTTGATACACAAATTGCAGCAACCTTGCTTGGACTTGGAGATCAAATCGGATATGCAACGCTTATTAAAGCAATTTTGAACCGTGATTTGGATAAAAGCCAAACTCGTACCGATTGGAATCAACGTC
This sequence comes from uncultured Thioalkalispiraceae bacterium, assembly GCA_964420605.1. Classification (GTDB taxonomy): domain Bacteria; phylum Pseudomonadota; class Gammaproteobacteria; order UBA6429; family Thiohalophilaceae; genus CAYQUC01. The sequence goes on from CAYQUC010000030.1 coordinate 28,904, forward strand.
CATTGGATTCAGAACAAATTGCATATGCTGCAAATGACGTACGTTATTTAATACAATGTTATCCACTAATCATTAAGCAATTAACCCAACAAAACCGTATTGACTGGTTAACATGTGATTTTGATCAATTATCCGATTCTCAATTGTACAATATTGATTTTCAAAACGCTTGGCTAAAAGTTAGTGGCAAACAAAAAATAAAAGGCAATGCGCTAGGAGTATTACAAACCCTAACAGCATGGCGAGAAAAAACCGCACAACAAAAAAATCTTCCCAAAAAATGGGTAATGAAAGACGATATATTAATTGGCTTAGCCATGAAACGCCCAAAAAATAAAGCTCAATTAGCCAAAATTCGCGGTTTGAATAGCGATAGTATTTCTCGGGATGGTAACAAAATTTTAAGTTTAATCAATGACACTGAACATTCATCTCCAGATCGACCTAATATTCCAGGTAAACTATCGCAAGATCAAGATGCACTCGTCGATAGTTTAATGTCGGTACTCAGACTTCGCGCATTCGAAGAAAATATTAGTCCAGCTATGATAGCAAATCGAAAGGATTTAGAAAAATTATTGCTAGAAAAAGAAAGCTCTGATCTTGCCATTACTCAAGGCTGGCGAAAACAAGTTGCAGGTGATAGTTTACTGGCATTTTTAAAGGGTGATTTAAAACTCACTGCAATTAATGGTAAATTAATTATACTAAAATAATCGTATTTGAACTTATAACTCAATAGACACAGTGTCCGATAAAAAATATCTCAACTATTTTCCAGTTAGACAAAACAATCATTTTGAATTACTTGTAAATGGAGAACAATTTTATCCGGCTATAATTTCAGCTATAAATAACGCTCAAACTGAAGTTATTATTGAAAATTATTTAACAATTTCAGGTAAAATTTTAACCGAATTTATTACCGCATTACGTCTAGCAGCAAAGCGTAATGTTAAAATTTATTGTCTATTTGATGGCTACGGCTCAAAAGGTATCACTAACACTGATCTATCTCTACTTTCAGTTCCCAATATTGAACTGCAATTTTATAATAAACTTAAATATCATAAATATCTAAAAAATTTATTTCGAGATCACCGTAAGATATTTATTATAGATAGACAACAAGCTTTTATCGGCGGAGCAGGGATTAGTGATCAGTTTGACTCAACTAAACAACATTCCTGGCATGACATCATGCTCTCTATTAAAGGTGATGTTATTCAAGATTGGTTATTGTTATTTAATAAAAATTGGCAATGTTTAACTCAAACTGCTTTTCAGCAGCCAATTATAGAAAATACAACAATATCAACGAATCCACACTTTACTACCCAAGGAAAAGTTTTAGCCTTTACCGCTCCGCACCAGCAAGAAATAAAACGACACATTCTTCACGAGATACACAAAAGTAAAAAAACAATATTTCTCACAACACCTTATTTTGTGTTATCTCGAAAACTACGACGAGCCCTTATTCGAGCCGCCCAGCGTGGTGTTAATGTAAAACTACTATTACCCGGAAGTATAACCGATCATCCCGGAGTGAGAATCATCGGACAGCGACATTATGCGCAATTACTCCGGCATAATGTTAAAATTTTTGAATATGCCTTACATTTTTCACATGCAAAAGTATTATTGTGTGATCATTGGTGCACAACTGGCTCAAGTAATTTTGATCGTTGGAATTTCAGATGGAATTTAGAATCCAATCAAGCCATATTCGATAATAAATTTTCAAAAACACTACAACATTGGTTTGAACAGGAACTAAAGCAATGCAATGAAATACGCTATGAACAATGGCGCAATAGGACACTATGGCAACGTTTAAAAGAATGGTTCTGGGGCGTAATTGTGCAACTGCTAGATAAATTAAAACGACCAAAATAAGAATGTTTACGTGTAATTTATCAAATTAGATCGATTAACTATACAAGACGTTCCATAATCTCTATAGTATATTTATACTCACTCATATCAATAACTAAATTCTAATGAAAAAGAAAAATATATTACTATTATTCATTCTGTTTACTTTCACAGCCTGTAATAACGATACAAAAGAAGAAGTAACTGCACCTAAAAATGATCATATCTGGAAATCGCAAACCGATTCCATTAAAAAAGCTAAAGATTTAGCCGAACAACTCAATGAACAATTTAAGAATAAAGCCAAGCAAATGGAAGATTCACAAAAATAATTCAACGAATAATAAATTTTATGGCTGGTTAATGTTCTTTAATAACCGCAACCATTGCACCAATTAAACAATCTAATTCTTCAACTGTAATAATAAAGGGTGGCATGATGTAAACAAGCTTACCAAAAGGGCGAAGCCAAACACCCGCATTCACAAATGCCTGCGTTATTTTTTTCATTGCTACCGGTGACTTCATTTCAACCACCCCAATTGCACCGAGAACACGAACTTCTTTAACAGCATTAAATTCTAAACAAATTTCTAAACCTGAAAATAATTGTTTTTCGATCTGTAGAATTTTTGTTTTCCAATCGGATTCGAGTAGCAAGTTAATGCTTGTTAGTGCCGCAGTACAGGCAAGCGGATTAGCCATAAAAGTTGGCCCATGCATAAACACCCCAGGATCACCAGAATCAATTGTTGTTGCAACATCGTATGATGTTAATGTTGCCGCTAGAGTTAAATAGCCACCGGTTAACGATTTACCAATGCACATTATATCTGGCGAAATATTCGCATGTTCACATGCAAATAATTTACCGCTACGACCAAAGCCAGTTGCAATTTCATCAAATATTAATAATACCCCGTATTGATCACATAACTGTCTGGCTTTTACTAAATATTGTGCCGAATAAAACCACATACCGCCAGCACCTTGAACAATTGGTTCCAGGATTAACGCGGCAGTATTGTCTGCATGGTTAATTAGTGCTTGTTCTAAAGATTCAATATCCTCATCGCAACATTGTTCGCCAAATCGACTAATAGGTTGATTGACATAAATTTGCTTAATTATATTTTTTTCAAAAATATGGTGCATTCCAGTTTCAGGATCACTAACCGACATCGCTGCGAATGTATCGCCATGATAGCCTGAACGTAATGCTATAAATTTTTTGCGTTTCGACTGTCCTTTCGCAGACCAATATTGTAATGCCATTTTCATTGCGACTTCCACGGCGACTGAACCGGAATCAGAATAAAATACAGTTTGCAAATTTTCAGGTGTTATTTCGATTAATTTTTTTGTAAGCTCGATGGCAGGTTCATGTGTTAGCCCACCAAACATAATGTGTGACATTTTTTTTAATTGTACTTGCAACGCATCATTCATAACCGGATGATTATATCCATGAATTGCAGACCACCATGACGACATGCCATCAATTAATTCTCGACCATCATCTAGTTTTATTCGAACACCATTTGCTGAACTTACCTGATATACAGCTAAATCAGAATTCATTGCGCTATAGGGATGCCAAATATGATGTTGATCGATAGTATTGTTTTTATATTTTTTCACGATAAAAATTTAATCAGAGTTTAGCGAAAAATTATTTATTCGGTAATACAAAATAACCCGGCTTGCTTTGCGTAAACACATGCTTAGTTACCACATCATATACGTGTCCACATTCGTTACAATAAATCACATAAAACCAAGCTTCCTTACGACGCGATTGCTCCGTACTTGCTTTTGAAACAATATGATTCATCCCACTAATTGAACATTCAGGACATTTTGGTTCAGCCATTGATTGATCCTTATCTACTCTATTTTCTACTTTCTATTTTATAGTAAACTAATACACCAACATTAAAAATCGATAAATAAAGGTGCACATTGAATGACAACATAATTTTAAAGTAATTTAGCGCAATGCTGGTTTTAAAATCCACTCGTAATAATAACATATTCTAATATGCTAAGTTTCCAGGATTTTATTTCTGATAGTCGACATCAATAATGAAACGCTACTATTTTACTCAATTTTCAGAAAATCCAAAATTTATACACTATACTTCTGAGTTATCGTAATTCAAATAATAAAACATATAATTCACTTAACCAATCAGAGGTGCACCAAATGGATCAATCTGCCGGCCTAATCGCCCCAATCATTATGCTAGCGATAATGATTTTACTCATCGCTAGTTTCTGGAAGATATTTACAAAAGCAGGTCAACCCGGTTGGGCTTGTCTTATACCAATATACAATACAATTGTTTTATTAAAAATAGCAGGTAAACCATGGTGGTGGTTATTACTCATGTTTATCCCTTTAGTGAATTTTATTATTTTGATAATTTTCTACATTGAACTCGCTAAAAGTTTTGGTAAAGGTGTCGGTTTTGGGATTGGTTTAATATTTTTAGGTATAATATTCTTTCCCATTCTTGGCTTTGGAAGCGCAACTCACCAAGGCTATGCTTCAGAGTAAACCAATAAATTCACGATTAACCGACTCAGGTAGTTGAGTCGGTTATCATAATTAAATATTCAGCCCCATTATTTAGCGCTTATCCCCTAATTATCTTGTTCAATAACTAAGCGGTAAAATACAAACAATCCCATAATATTAGTATAATTCCTATTGAAAGTTCTTATAGAGTTCTCTATACTGTATTGAATGAGAACGTATGGAGAATTTTATGTTATCAACACGCCAAAAAGATACTTTTAAGTTTATTCGTGATTATATCACCAAGTTCGATCAAGGACCGTTATTGACTGAAATTGCACAGGGACTCGGAATACAATCTAAAGGGGTCGTACACCGTTATGTACAGGCTTTAGCTGTTGAAGGACTAATAGAGTTGCTTCCCGGCCGGCACCGGGGCATTCGCCTACAGCAAGATGATGAGCCAGATTTACCCTCCGGCAAGCCCTCAACCCTACCCTTTTTAGGGCGCATTGCTGCAGGCAAACCCATTGAAGCTATACCCGGTGCCGATACCGTGGATTTATCTGAATTCTTCATGGGACCTGATCGCTTTGTATTAAAAGTGCAAGGTGACTCAATGATTGATGCAGGCATTTTAGATGGCGACATGGTCGTTATCGAACAGTGTAACAGCGCTAATGATGGTGAAATTGTTGTGGCATTAATTGATAACGATGAAGCTACATTAAAATATTTACATCACGACAAAGATGGCGAAATTTTACTAATTCCTGCCAATACCGCTATGTCAGCAATGCATTACAATGCTGAGCGTATCGCGATACAGGGCGTATTAGTCGGGCAAATGCGCAACTACCGTTAACGAGAGTTGAGTAATAATGAAAAATAATCGTTATTGCCCGGTGCATTGGAAGCGCGCTTTTATTCATATGGATATGGATGCTTTTTTTGCATCCATTGAACAAAATGATTTCCCTGAATTGCGTGGCAAACCCATCGCGGTCACTAATGGTGAAGTCGGCACCTGCATTATTACTAGCTCTTACGAAGCCCGCCGCTTCGGCGTTAAAACTGGAATGCGATTACATGAGGCGCAACAACGTTGCCCACGGCTTATTCAACGCCCAGCTCGACCAGAGCGGTATGCCGCTGTCTCAACAATTATCATGCAATCATTACAAGAGATCAGCCCTGATATTGAAGTATTTTCTGTCGATGAAGCCTTTATTGATGTAAGCCACTGTCAACGCTTGCACGGCACAGCAGTACGAATGGCATACCTAACACGCGAGAAAGTAAAACAAGTATCAGGTCTAAGCTGTGGTGTCGGTGTTAGCGGTGATAAAACCACGGCTAAATTTGCAGCAAAACTCAATAAACCCGATGGCGTTACAATCATTCCACCATGGGAAACTAAACAATACTTACAGGATGTTCCTGTAACGTCACTGTGTGGTATTGCCGATGGCGTCGGTGATTTTCTTGCTGCTCATGGTATTTATCGTTGCGGTGAAATAACCCGTTTACCCGTGAGTGTTTTGGCTAGACGCTTTGGTAACATTGGTCGGCGCATATGGCTTATGTGTCAAGGTTTGGATCCCGACAAAGCCCACCTCAGCCTCGCACCACCCAAAACACTTGGCCACGGGAAAGTCATGCCGCCTCATACGTATGATATAAAAACCATTAAAACATTCTTGCTGCACATGAGTGAAAAATTAGCGTCTCGACTGCGACAACATAATTTACAAGCAAAAAAATATTTTGTCGGCTTACGATTAGGGCCAGGATTTTGGCTTGGTGATAAACTGCGATTAAGCCATCCCTCTAATGATGGTAAGGCAATTTACAAACTGTGCTTACATGTTTTAGATACAAAATGGAATAATGACGCAATCGTGCAAATCCAAATTACAGCTTTAGATCCAACTCCGGTACGACAACAACTGGAACTATTCGAACAATTTGATGAAGTTGCGACACAAGTAAACCAAGTGATGGACAAAGTAAATAATTTATACGGTGAATTTGCACTCGCGCCAGCTAGACTAGTAAATCGTTCCAGTATGCCAAACGTTATCGCCCCCTCCTGGAAACCAACAGGGCATCGCCAATCAATACCAAGTCCGGCAAAAAAATAAATAGAGTCAATATAAAATATTGTAAGTTCAATAGTTGCGCTATCGATTTGCTATTTTTCGTTATAAATTTTAGAATTATTACGTCCCGACTCTTTTGCTTCATACAATGCTTTATCCGCACATTCTATCCAATGAGTATGATCTCTAATTTTTGAATGAAGCTCAGAAATTCCAAGACTAATGGTAAAAGGAATAACGGTGCCTTCAAACTCTACTTTTAATGAAGCAATTCGTTGTCGAATTCGTTCAGAGAGAATATAAGAATTTTGAGCATTGGTATTAATTAAAATCACTACAAACTCTTCACCGCCATAACGACCACAAATATCCGTTGTTCTGGTAGACTCTAACAGTGTCTTAGCTGTTACTCTAATTATCTCATCACCAGCAGTGTGGCCATGTACATCGTTAACTTTCTTAAAGTGATCAATATCAAATATTAACATTGAACAAACTTCATTTGTACGCCTATCCCGCTCAAATTCATTTGCCAAGCATTCTTCCCAATAACCACGATTATTTAATTTTGTTAATCGATCGGTTCGGCTTAGTGCTTCAAGCGCTAGATTGGCTTTTTGAAGTTCTAAATGGCTTGTAGCAATATCAGTAACGTCGTAGATATTCAAACCAATATGATTAATCTCACCATTGGACGAAAGCAAAGGAATAAAGGTAATATTTTGATACATAAATTCTGACGAGCCAGTGATAGGCCTATAATTTTTAAATTCAAATAAATAAGGCCGTTGCTCCCAAGTAGTGAAGGATCGCCCTTTTAATAACATCACCGATTGAATTTTTCGTTTAAACCATGATTTGGGAATATCAGGGAATAATTCAAATATATTTTTATTTAATATGTCATTAGGTCTAATTGCACTATGGTTTTCCATAAAACCATTCCAAACTTGCACATTAAAATCCTGATCAATAACCACCAAGCCAACATCAATAGACTGAAGTACATCCATCATCCAATGCAGTTCACTCATACTTGATTGGGTACTAGCCATTAAACAGCCTCAATATATTCGGAAATTTGTTTTAATGTCTTCAGTGACTCTTCGGTAAACAGCAACAGTAAATCAGCAGTAATTTCACAACCCTCGATAGTAAACCCCATTTCAATCGTTAACGTTTTTTTCCAGGCAATAGTATTTTTATTTAACAAGTTCTCAATATTGACATGTTGTCCAAGAACGACAGGATAGCCTTGGCTAAAACTAAGATCCAATTGATCCGATATACCTTTTAAACAGGCACCAATCATGATGTTTGAAATATCCATTAACATTTCGATTTCTGCAGCATCATCAAGTTGCTCTTCATAATTCATTAAATCTGCAATGTCGTTATAACTTGCATCATTAAAAATTAATAATGCCTCTCCAGCAATACCAGAACCAATAAACCCCTGGCAAACAGCAGATAATTTTGCATCACTGTCTATCTGTGCAAGCGCCATTCGTAGTTCACCTACCTCAAGTAAATTAACATTTGGAATTGGCATTTTAATAAAATGTCCAAGCAGCTTGGCTAATAAATCAGCAGCTCGCCCCATACCAACATTCGCGACTTCGCCGATCATATCTAGTTCATTGACTTCAATATCAATATCTTTTGTTTTTTTTGTTGAAATAGTACAAAGTCCAAACTCTTCTAACACCTCAGATATTTTTTCAACATTGGTTGGCTTTTTAAGAAAAGCAATCGCACCTAACGCTTTAACGCGGCTAGTCGCTTCAGGTTGAATATCACCAGATACCACTATCACCACGGTTTGAAAGTCATTCGATTTAATGGATTTCAATACCTCATAACCATCCATTACAGGCATATTTAAGTCTAAAAAAAGAACATCACCTTTACCAGAAAAAAGATGGTAAATAGCATCTGCACCATCAACAGCAAAATTTAAATTTACATCCCATTCAGCAGGCAAAGAACGAGCTAGTTGCTTTCTAGCAAAACTAGAATCATCACATATAAGAACTTCAGTCGTCATATTGTCTCGTTGATTAGTAAATAGGCGTTCTATAATAAACATGCAAAATAGTTGCTATTTATAGTATCGGCACACGATTCATCAGCTTTAATCCTTGATAAAAATAAGATAATACCCAAAAAAAAAGGTGGGATAGCCCACCTTTTTTATAGTACTTTACGATAAATTTAACGCCGTTTGGTTTTTTTCTTAGCCTTTTTCTTAGCTACTTTTTTCTTAGCCTTTTTCTTAGCTACTTTTTTCTTAGCCTTTTTCTTAGCTACCTTTTTCTTAGCTACTTTTTTCTTAGCCTTTTTCTTAGCTACCTTTTTCTTAGCTACTTTTTTCTTAGCCTTTTTCTTAGCTACCTTTTTCTTAGC